>CAZOPH010000004.1:24845-40530 GCA_964581635.1 uncultured Smithella sp. | reverse complement strand
TAACCGAAAACGCTTCGGCAATATTACCGTTATCTACGGTGCGCGAAATCCCGGTCTGTTGCTTTACAAAGATGAATTGATTGAATGGCAGAAACGAGACGATCTGAATATCAATGTTACGGTCGATAAAGGTGATGCGACCTGGAAGGGCAGAGAAGGTTTTGTGCCCACAGTATGTAAGGAAGTTGCGCCCAGCAAGGAAAATGCCGTGGCTGTGATCTGCGGTCCCCCCGTCATGATTCGCTTTACGCTGCCGGTATTTTTTGATCTGGGATTCTCCAAGGAGAACATTATTACCTCTCTCGAAATGCGCATGAAATGCGGCATAGGCAAGTGCGGACGCTGCAATGTCGGCAGTAAATATGTCTGCAAGGATGGTCCCGTATTTTCCCTGGCCGAGCTGGATAAACTGACACCTGAATACTAGAAAGTCCCGAATATTTTAGAAGTATTTTAAGGGAGCCTTTGGGCTCCCTTTTTTTATAAAAAAAGTGGTAAAGAATCATCCGTTAAATATTTTTGTGACGTTTTTTTAAAAAAAAAGTTAAAAAAATTGATGTTTGGTTTTTTATATGTTAGCAAAAGCATGAAATCAGAAATCAATGACTCATCAATGACGGGAGATACGGAATGTCACAAGCAGTTACCCCCTATCTGGAGATGTCCCAGGCGATTGTAGAGGCGGGCGGTGAGGCGCTGAAAAAATGTTATCAATGTGGCACCTGCACCGGCACCTGTCCCTGGACGCCGATTACCCATTTCAATATCCGCAAGCTTGTTCGATACGGCCAGCTGGGACTGGACGGCATTGAGGAGTACATGTGGGGGTGCTCAACCTGCAAGTTCTGCGTGGATCGCTGTCCACGGGGCGTTGAACTCATCGACGTTGTCACCGCCATCCGCAATGTTTACAGCGGCGGTGGCACGCTGCCGCAGAGTCTGCGCGCATTTGTCGGTTCCATGTCAGCCCGGGGCAACCCTTGGTCAGGCGAGCAAGACAAACGCAATGATTGGGCCAAGGAGAAATACCCTCTCTATGCTCAGGACAAGGAATATCTGTTCTGGACCTGCTGTACGGTATGTTATGATCCGCGCAATATAAAATTAGCCAAAGCTGCCGCTGAGATTCTCAATCTTGCGGGGGTGAACTGGGGGCTGCCTTCCGTGGAGGTCAATTGCTGCGGTGAAAGCTTGAAAAAGATCGGCGATCTGGACTTGTTTGCCAGACTCAAAAGCAACAACCTCGATTATTTTAAAACCCAGGGGATCTCGAAAATCATTACCGTCTCGCCGCACTGCATCGCATCCTTTCAAAAAGATTATGGCGAAGACTACGACGTTTTGCATTTGAGCGAGCTCATCGCCAAACTGATCAAGCAAGGCAAGCTCTCGCCAAAGAAGGATTTCGGCGGCGTAAAAGTGACCTATCACGATCCCTGTTATTTAGGCCGTCACAGTGGTGTGTATGACGCGCCGCGTCAGGTATTGACATCCATTCCGGGGCTTGATTTTATCGAAATGGAACGCCGCCGCGAACAGAGTATGTGCTGTGGCGGCGGCGGTGGCGGACTGTGGATGGAAAAGCTGAAGGGCGAACGCTTGAGCGATTTGAGAATTGAAGAGGCGCTGGCCACCGGTGCCACCATTTTGGCGACGTCCTGTCCGTATTGCATTGCCATGTTTGAAGACAGCATCCGGACGCTCAATGTCGACGATCGGATTCAGGTGAAGGATGTCGCGGAGCTTTTCCTGGAGAGTTTGGGAGTCAATATGGATGAGGTCATGGCGGGTGGCGCTGACCTAAACTTTACCTGCAAAATATAAAAAGTTTACCAGGAAACAGCGTCATGATTTTGAAGTAAATAAAACCAGGAGCATTTATGAGCAGAATTGGTGTGTTTGTTTGCCACTGCGGTTTGAATATAGCCAAGACGGTGCGGGTCAGCGAACTGGCCCAGTTTGCATCCACACTGCCGGACGTGGTTGTTGCCAAAGACTACAAGTTTATGTGTTCCACGCCCGGTCAGGAAATGATCGCCCATGATATCAAGCAGCATAGACTGGATCGCATCATTGTGACGGCCTGTTCGCCGTTGATGCACGAGCAGACATTCCGCAAAGTTCTGGCAACTTCCGGTCTGAATCAGTATCTTTTAACCATCGTCAACATCCGCGAACAGGTGTCCTGGGTCACCCATGACATTGAAGAAGGCACGGACAAAGCCAAAGCGCTGTTAAACGGTGCGGTTTACAGAGCGCGTCTTCTGGCGCCGCTCACTTCGCGAGTGATAGACGTCAATGACGATGTCATGGTTGTCGGCGGCGGCATTGCCGGAATTCAAGCGTCGTTGGAATTGGCGAACACGGGCAAAAAAGTCTATCTGGTGGAAAAGAATTCCACCATCGGCGGCCACATGGCGCAGTTTGACAAGACCTTTCCCACCCTGGATTGCTCCGCCTGCATTCTAACGCCCAAGATGGATGCCGTCCTGCAACATAAGAATATTACGTTGATGACCTACTGTGAAGTCAGCGAGGTCAAAGGGTTTATCGGCAACTTTGATGTAACCGTCCGGCAGAAAGCCCGGTATGTCGATCACAGCAAGTGTAACGGTTGTCTGGCCTGTACGGAGAAGTGCCCCGGCAAGGGGTTATCTGAATGGGACGAAGGTCTCGTGAATAGAAAGGCTATTCACATTCCCTTCCCGCAGGCAGTTCCGCAAAAACCGATTATCGATCGAGACGCCTGTACTTTCTTTAAAAAGGGAAAATGCCGTCTGTGCGAAAAAGTATGCGAACACAAGGCCATTGATTTCGACCAGCAGGATACTTTTACCACGGTGAAAGTCGGGGCCGTTATTGTGGCGACGGGCTATGATCTGATGGATACTAAACCGCTGATCCAGTATGGTTACGGCAAATATCCGGGGGTCTATAACGCTCTGGAAATCGAAAGGCTCTTTAATTCCACCGGCCCGACCGGCGGCAAGGTAACGCTGCGCGACGGCCGGGAGCCCAAGGCCATAGCCATTTTGCACTGCATCGGCAGCCGCGATAAAAATCATTATGAGCATTGCAGCCGCGTCTGCTGTATGTATTCTCTCAAATTCGCGCATCTCTTCAAGGAAAAAACCTCCGCCGACGTTTATCAGTTCTATATTGATATGCGGGCCGCGGGCAAAGGCTATGAAGAATTTTACAATCGCATCATCGAAGAAGATGTGAAATTTATCCGCGGCAAAGGCGCGCGTGTATCAAAGAGCGCCGAAGAACCGGACCGTTTGATTGTCGAAGCGGAGGATACGATTACCGGCAAGTTTGTCCGGTTGCCTGTGGACATGGTGGTGCTTTCGCCGGCCATGATTCCGCGGTCGGATACCGAGAACATCAAGCGGCTCTTTAATTTGAGCACAGACAAGTATGGCTTTTTCATGGAACGGCATCCGAAACTCGCGCCCCTGTCCACGATGTCCGAAGGTATTTTCATTGCCGGAGTTTGTCAAAGTCCCAAGGATATTCCCGATACGGTTGCACAAGCCAACGGCGCGGCGGCGGAAGCCTTGACGATTGTCGAGAAAGATAAATTGGAATTGGAGGCGACCACCGCAATGGTCAATCCGGCTTCGTGCTGCGGCTGTCAGAACTGCGTGCGCGTCTGTCCCTATGGCGCGCCGGCTTTCAATGAGACAAAGCGCGTTTCAGAAATCAACGAGGCATTATGCAAAGGCTGCGGCCTTTGCGCGTCCGTCTGTCCGTCCGCGGCGATTATCGCGCGGCACTTTACGAATGACCAGGTCTTGGCTGAGATGGAAGGCCTCATGGAGTTTTAGTTATGGCATCATTAAAAGTCCATATGCTGTGTTGCACTTCATTTCGCGTCGCTGCGACTTACGAAAAAGCAGGCCTCGCTTCGCGAAATTCGTACGCCTTGCCTCTGGAGCTTTTTCTGACGCCATAAATATTATATGAAAGCAAAAAGGTCTATCGGATGCGCCGCGCATCTGGGACACTCGCGTGCCCTTCAGGGTATTTGAACGGCATATATAAATAGATAGGGTTTTGTTAGAAAGGAATATTATTCATGTCATTTGAACCGAAAATACTGGGCATTGCCTGCAACTGGTGCACCTATACCGGCGCGGATTTGGCCGGAACCACAAGGTTGCAGTATCCGCAGAATCTGAGAGTTGTCCGGGTGATGTGTTCCAGCCGGATCAATCCGTCATTTATATTCCGGGCCTTTCAATTAGGTGCGGACGGCGTCTTGGTCGGCGGCTGCCATCCAGGAGACTGCCATTACAATACCGGCAATCTCTATGCCCGCAGGCGGCTGGCCGTTACAAAGAAAATCCTGGAATTTGCCGGAATGGAACCGGAGAGGTTCCGGGTGGAATGGATTTCCGCATCCGAAGGCAACAGGTATGCCGAAGTGGTGACGGAATTTACGGAACAGGTAAAGCAACTGGGCCCCCAGACCAAGTTTAAGATTTCACGATAGTATTGGGAGAAAATATGGCAAGCAGCTTTAAGCAGATTGAAGATAAACTGAAGACAGAGGCGAAAAAGCTTCTGAAGACGAGCCAGGTGAGCGTGGTGCTGGCTTACGGCAAAGGGTATGACGATTATCATCCCATGCCGTATATGGCTAAATTGCCATCCGACGCGGACAATATTGTCTTTAACGAATACTGCACGCATAATTTAGCCCGGTATCTGGTCCGATATCCGAAGAGAACAAAAATCGCCGTTGCCGTCAAAGCGGCAGACAGCCGTGCTGTGGTTCAATTGATTCAGGAAGAAAAAGTCAAGCGGGAAGACCTGATCCTTCTGGGTATTCCGGTTTATGGCATGAAAAATTCCAAAACAGGGGGAATCATTGACAGCCTGACCACCTGCGGTTTGTACAATCCTGTTTTATACGATATTCTGCTGGGTGAAGAAGTGCATGGGCAACCCGTTGTTTCACCCTATGACGTCTTGGCACAATATGAGGCAATGGACAAGGATGCGCGTTTTGAATTTTGGAAAAAGGAATTTGATAAATGCATTCGCTGTTACGCCTGCCGCAAAGCTTGTCCGATGTGCTACTGTGATCCCTGCTTTATCGACCAGAATAATCCCCGATGGGGAGAAAAGTCGCCCCAATCCCACGGCAATCTGATGTATCACCTGACGCGTTTTCATCATCTGGCCGGCCGGTGCATCGATTGCGGCGAATGTTCACGCGCCTGCCCGGTGGATATTCCTCTGTATCTTTTTCACAAGAAAGTGGCCAAGGAGTGTGAGGACATGTTTGGCCAGGCCTCGGGTATGCGTATTGAAGACAAGCCCGTCCTGGTGAATTTCCGGGTTGACGATTCCGACAAAATTTTGGAATAAGGAGTTCTCTTGTGTTGAAAAAAACAACCATCGATAAATTACCCGAATTGGCAGCCGCGTTGATGGAGCAAGGAACGCTCATCGCGCCCATCAAAGAAGAAGCCGGTTTCAATTTCCGGGTCATTGCCAATGCCAAGCAGGTGGATTTGAATTTTCACAATACCGTTCTCAGTCCGAAAGCGGCTTTCTTTCCCCAGATGGAGGACTTCGTCCGGTACCACACCAGCAAATCCATTCTGGAAGCCGTGCCGGTGGAACTAAATTTAAAATCGACGTTTCTTTTCGGCGTCCGTCCCTGCGATGTGAAGAGTTTCAAGATCATGGATATTCATTTTTCAGGCACCGGGGTGGTGGACCCTTACTGGCAGAAAAGAAGACAAGACACGACAATTTTCGGTTATGCCTTTGATCTGGACCAGACGGCTCAACCTGAAGAATTTTATAAGACGCTGGGCATCGGCGCCGCCGACCCAGATGGCAGCGATGTTTTCATGATCAGAAAGGGCGGGGAACTCCTGCTGAAAGGCGTGACGCTCAAAGGAGAAAAACTGCTGACCCAACTGACCCGCCTGACGAAGGTTTCCACTGTTGAAGAAAAATATTTTGAGGATTACATCATCCGCGGACGCGATTTCAAAACCCGTTTTACCTTTTTGGCGGATAAGAGCATTGCCAAGAAATTAGAGGATATTTTTCACGACAGTGATTTCTGGATGAAGGTATCCGGTGCCTGCTTAAGCTGCGGCGTCTGCACTTTTGTTTGCCCGAACTGTTACTGTTTTGATATTTGCGACGAGACACTCTTCGGCCAGGGTATCCGCCGCCGGGTTTGGGACGCTTGCATGTTTACCGACTTTACGCTGGAAGCCAGTGGTCACAATCCCCGGACGCAGGTCTTTCAAAAATTGCGGCAGAAGATCAAACACAAATATTCCTATCACGTGAGGAAGTACGGCGTAATTTCCTGTGTCGGCTGCGGCCGTTGCACGAAGTATTGCCCGGTGAATATCGACATTTTCTCCATCGTGGAAGAAGCGATGAAGGCCTGACAACTGAGGGACGTTGCCGCAGGAGAATTTTCGAAACATGCAAAATTTGATTTGAGGAATAATCATGAGTTCTAACAATCCATACATCCCCATGCCCGTTGAGATCTCCAAAATCACGAATGAAGTGGATACGAACGATATCAAGACCTTCCGTCTGACCTTTCTGGAGAGTGAAGACGAAAAAAGATTCAAATACCTGCCCGGTCAATTTGCCGAGCTGTCCATTTACGGCAAGGGGGAAGCGCCCATCGGGATCGCCTCGTCGCCGACTGAAAAGGGCTATGTGGAATTTACCGTTCAGAGAGCCGGCACCATTGTGCCGGGTATGGTTACGGCTGCGCTACATAATATGGAACCGGGCGGCAAGATCGGATTGCGGGGCCCGCTGGGACATCCCTGGCCGATTGAGTTTCTGGAAAAAAAGAATATCGTGATTGTGGGCGGCGGATTTGCGTTTACCACCCTGCGCTCGCTGATCAACTACATGCTGCATCCGGATAACCGGTCGCGTTTCGGGAGGATTACGGTGATTTACGGCGCCAGAACGCCCGGCCTGCTTTTGTATAAGGACGAACTGGCTGCTTGGGGAAAACGGGAGGACATTAAAACCATCATCACCGTGGATAAAGGCGATGAAACGTGGAAGGGCCGGGAGGGATTTGTGCCCGCCGTATGCAAGGAAGTGGCGCCGTCTCCCTACAATAAAGTGGCCGTCATTTGTGGCCCGCCGATCATGATCAAGTTTACCCTGCCGGTCTTTTTTGATCTGGGTTTTTACAAGGAAAACATTCTGACGTCGTTGGAGATGCGTATGAAATGCGGCATCGGCAAATGCGGCCGCTGCAATGTCGGCTACAAGTACGTCTGTTCGGATGGCCCGGTATTTTCATTGGCGGAGTTGGAAGAACTGCCTCGCGACTTCTGATAACTTCGTAAAATACTTATACCTAAAGAGCATGTGTATGCGGCGTTGCGCTTCAATTTGCGGCGTTGCGACCTACGAAAAAGTAGGCCTCACTCCGAATCTTGTGGGCCTTGCCTCTGTCTAAATTTACAAAACCATCAACGGTTGTTTTCAGTATGTCATTTGTTTTTGAGGGTCATGATATTCTTTACGGATCGGTATAAAAACGAAAGTGTCAGGATAAAAAATCAGATTTAAATCAGTATTATTGTCCGGTAAAGGAAATACAGGCCGAATCCGATCAGGAAGAGGCCTGCGATTAATGAGACCATGTGGGTTATTTGTTCATTGATAATCTTCTTTCCCCAATGCAGGCCAGTCGCCAGAAAAAACACCCACAGAAAACAGCCTAGCAGAATAGACAGACAGGATAAGAATGCAGAGAAGTTTGTTTTAATCGATCCCTGCGATGCCATGAGCGCTCCGAATACACCGGTCCACCAGACGATCGTCATGGGTGAGGAGATTGCCAGTGCAAAGCCCGCAATAAATGCATACTTGAAGATGTGTTGTTGCCGGGTATCCGTACTGGTTGCCTTTCTGAAATAATCCCGAAGGCTCATTGCACCCAGATATATTAGAATAAAACTTCCAGCGATTCCCAGAAAATAAGTCATGAACATGTTATTCAGAAAAGCCGTCAATCCAAAAAAAATCAGCGTCAGATAGGTGGCATCGGCGCACATCGCGCCCGCACCTGTGAGAAAAGCCTGCCGAAAGCCCGAATACAGGCCGCGCTTTATGATTTCTACGTTTACCGGTCCGATCGGTGCCGCCAGTGTTAAACCCAGCAGGATGTTTTGCAGCAGTGTGAATTTTTCCAAATCAAGTCACTTTACTATTTAATATCTTTTTATTATTGATTTTTTATAACGATTGCTTTAACGTTCGTCAATTATTTTTTAAGGAACAGAATATGAAGTATTCTCAATCACTGCTCCAACGTGGATATGCTAATCAGATGCTGTCTATCGATTTGGTATCGGGCAGTATTACAATCGATCCGCTTGATCCGGAGATCCGTGATTTCTTTATCGGTGGGAGAGGATTAGGGTTATATTTGTTGCATGAAAAGGTTACCGTAAAAACTTCCGCGTATGATCCGGGAAACCCACTGATATTTTCACCGGGGCCACTGGGCGGTATTCCGCAATTTCCGGGGACAAGCAAATGTATGGCGGTTTCCCTATCCCCATTGACCCATATCCCGGGTGTTTCTAATTTTGGCGGCCATTTCGGAGCTTTTCTAAAATATGCCGGATTCGATGCGCTTACCATCACCGGCATTGCCCAACAAAACGTGATCATTGTGATCGATGGTTTTAAATCCGAAGTGACCATCAGGCAAGCGTCTGCGGCTGATCAGGTCTTCGATCTCGAAAAAATAATTGTAGATCAGTTTTTAAACGAAGGCCGAGAAAAAAAAGATATCACTTTTTTAACCACTGGCATGGGCGCGGCCAATACCACTTTCGGCTGTATCAACAGCCACTACTATGACGCCATCAAGCCGGTTAATGGGATAAAAGGCCTATTTCGCACTAAACAGGCAGGACGAACGGGTCTGGGTACCGTCATGAGTCATAAGAACATCACCGCGATTGTCGTTCTGGCTGCTTTCCCTCACGGAAATAATCCTTATGGCGCCGCGGATTGGGACAAAGTGAAAGAAGCGGGACTGAAACTGCACAGGATCGTTAAAGACGTCGATCCGCAAGCACTGCAAATGCACTTGAAAGGATCGGCCGGTTTGATTTCTTTTATGAATAAAGATGAGTATCAATCTCTGCCGGTGAATAATTATCAGTATGGTTCGCACCCGAATGCGGGACAAATCTGTGGCAAAACATATGCGGAGCGCCTTTTTGATCATCGGGGCATGGATGGATGTTTTCCCGGCTGTAATTTACGCTGTACAAAAGGCGGATGGGTCATGCTGACTACGGGCGAGCATTGCGGCCGTAAGGTCTGGGTGGATGGCCCCGAGTATGAAACCGCTGCCGGTTTCGGATCCAATCTCGGCATGTGGCATCCCGAATTTATCATGGAAGCCAATTGGCATTGTGATAATTACGGAATTGACACCATCACGACGGCCGTTATCATGGCCTTTATCATGGAATGCTATCAGCGCGGCTACCTGACAAAGGAAGACACAGAGGGCTTTATGTTGACCTGGGGCGATGAGCAGGCGGCGCTGCAGTTTATACACGATCTCGCGAGGTGTAAAACAGCACTCACCAAGGTTGCCGGTTTGGGCATGGTGGAATTGATGGCCTGGGTTTCCAAAAAATATACGGACAGAACCGGTAAGTCCGATCCGATGAAGGAGCTGCAGCAGTTTGCCATGCAAACGAAAGGGTTGCCTTTCTCTCTTTATCGGACGCATCGTTCCTTATCCATGCAGGCCTCCTATGCGGCGGCCAGCGATATCGGCGCGCATCACGCTGCCGCCTGGCTGGTGAAAGTGGATTTGCTGGGTGCGTTTCCGACTTTTGAGGCCAAGGCCAGTGCTTTGGTTACTTACCCGCGTGTGCGTTTGGGTAATGACAACCTGGGATTGTGCAAACTGCCCTGGGTGGATGTTTTCAATCCCGATTCCCTTCAGCGCAAAGACACGGATATCTATATCAATCCAGCATCACAGGATCTCTATGCGGATTTTTACAACGGCATGCTAGGTACCACACTGACCTGGGAGCAGATTTTTGAGCAGACAGACAGGGATATCAACTTGCAGCGGGTCATGAATGTTCTGTCCTTCGGCGCGTCAACCGGCGATCGCGACTGGATTCCCGATAGGGCAATCGGCCCTACCGAAAATACTCTCTACGATCTTGAAAAAGATTACAATGATAAACAGCTCAGTCTTTTTCTCAATAAGTCAGCTGATGCAATTGCCATGATAGAAACCACAAAAAAACGAGAAGCGCTCATGCTGCATCGCAAGGAAGAATTACGCAAGTTAATACATATTTATTATACGCAGCGCGGCTGGACGGATAAAGGCATTCCCAAAATTGATACCCTTAAACGAATCGGCCTGTGGAATTTCTTGAGCGAAGAGGCCAGAGCAAGAATCACCGCAATGAACGGGCGGTAGTTTATTAAAGGTGTCATTGCCGCAATCATACCATTTGACATTGCGAGCAAGATTAACAACGCAACGAATAGGCTGTTCATAATATCCGCCTTTCCTAATGGGGGATTGAGCGGAATAGTTGTCAGTTGATTGATTCCTCAGAGGTTAATAGAACATGACTGATCAAACTAAATCAACCGGAATCAAAAGCTGGCCGGAGGATGACCGGCCCAGGGAGAAGCTGCTCAAGCGAGGTGCGAGGACACTGAGCAATTCGGAACTTCTGACAATTTTGCTCCGCACAGGTGTGCAGGGTAACAGCGCCATTGATTTGGCGCGCCAGATTATTGATAAGTTCGGAACCTTCCGCAACATGAGCCACATGGACATGCGCGAGTGGAAAGAATTCAAAGGTCTGGGACCCGCCAAAATTGCACAGCTTCAGGCCGCGCTGGAAATAGGACGGCGATTCCGTGAAAATGAAGTGTTAAGCGTCAAGCAAAAGATTGCTTCCGCCCGCGATATTGTAACCATTATCATGCCGCAGATACGCGACCTCAAGACCGAAGTCTTTAAAGTAGTTTATCTCAATAGCAACAATCGAATCATTGATATCAGTGATGCCGCCACAGGAACGGTTAACCATGCCCTACCGATTGTGCGGGAAATCATTCATTTGGCATTACAAAAATTTGCGGCAGCGATCATCTGTGTCCACAATCACCCTAGTGCCAATATTACGCCCAGTCCGGAAGATAAGAAGTTTACACAGGAACTGGCCGCTGCGGGTAAACTCATGGGAATTAAGGTTCTTGATCACGTCATTATCGGTGATGGTAGTTACTTTAGTTTTGCGGATGAAGGACTGATGGGGTAGAATAATAGAAGCAACATTTCTCTTTGTTGATTGTAGAAGATGGTCGAACTCATATCTGGCTACCGAAATCTATTGGCTGGATGTTTCGTCATTCCGCTTGGTTTTATTGATCCAGGTGGATATCCAGCGGGGCGTATGTATAGGGGACTTGAATATAATTGAATAATTTTGTATCCCAGAACGGCTCTAGGATTTTCCCGATGTTCAACCCGACTCCAACATAGATTTTTCGATGGCGACTATCATCTCCTCCCCTTGAATCATACTCTTCATATCCCCGGGCGTAATAGCCAACCTGTAACTCAAAATACTTCAGATGCGTATCCTTAAAATTATCAAAGCCATCCATTTTGACGGCAATAAGATGTTTCTGCCGTTCGTAGTCCGTAAATATGTCACTTTTATACTTTCCTTTCCGAAAAGGGTCATATTCAATACGAAAATCGACTTTCCTTGCCAGTTCCGGATATCTAACCATGACATAACCGATGGCCACGCCAAGGATATTGAACAGTTCGTCCTCATAGGAAAAACCGTATGAACTGAAAGAATCACCGATTTCAATCAGGGTCTGTATTCCGAAAGAAGACAGGCATCCTAATTTGATCGCTGGCTCCCGATCGTATCCCCAACGCTTGTACTGGTAAGAAAAAAGATGGCTCAGTGCATATGAGAAGTACATATGCCCAGCTTTATCGGCCCCCCCTTCCGGAGTGTCTTTTCCGAACCACTTTTCTTCCTTGAGGTGAGGAGACCGATCTCCGTAATCCCATTCCAGGAGACCCCAGGTCAGAACAGCGGCGCCAACAGCAGCATTTAAAAGGAGAGCTTTATTTTCTTTGGAGAGGTTTTCATGCACGGCAACGTTATTATCTTGCGCTGACACAGGAATACTTAAACCGAGAAGAAAAATAAAAAGAGCAACAGAAACGAATATTTGAGCCGAAGGTCTCATATCATATTCCCTAATTTATTGATTAGACCGGTTTCTTCCAATATGTCAGGCTAATATTGGTTTTCTCTGTGTGTCGCCTGGTTTCTGGCGCTATATTATTTCAACCACGCATCCTTTGGCATCGGCCCTCTCAATCCAGCTAAAATATATCATATAATACCTTTTTTTCATATGGGTCAGTCAAGAGGCAGCTGGATTGTCCCTGTGGCACAATCCCGTATGGTACGGCAAGGATGCAAGGACAGTATAAGAGAAACTGAAAAACATTGTTATCGTCTTCCTGATTTTGACATCAACAAAATGTTTCTGATAGAATGTTTCTTGACAAGCCAAAATAGCCCTCATATACTTCAGCGTCTCAAAAGCAATTATTTAAACACTAAAAGCATCAAATGGTCTCTCAGGACGTATTAATATGAAAACAATACTTCAGAAAACAACCGAGCACTATCCGGATAACCCGCCACGGCGACGAGATAGACAAAAAGGAAATCATACAGTATTGCCATCTTTACTTGTCAGCCTTTAAGGTTCCCAGAGATGTTGTATTTGTTGCAACGCTGGATTAAGGAGGAGAATTATAATGAGCAAGTTCATTGACCTTTCAGTGGCAATTGAAAGCGGGCTCCCGAGCGACCCGCCGATGATGATACCCAAGATCACCTATATCGACCATGCCCTTGGGGCTGAAAGCATGAAAGCCTTTTATCCGGGACTAACGACCGGCGACCTACCGGGCGGGCTTGGTTGGGCGCTCGAGATCATGGAAGTCTCGACACATGCAGGAACGCATATGGATGCACCCTGGCACTTTCACCCCACACAGGATCAAGGGAAACCGGCTCTGACCATCGATAAGTTTCCGCTTGAGTGGGGTGTGGGTAATGGCGTCAAACTTAACTTTTCTGATTTCCCCGACGGCTACAACATCAGGATAGAGGACATCAAAACAAAACTTGATAAAATTGGTCATACTCTCAGAGAAGGAGATGTATTTCTGGCGCAAAGCGGAGCGGCGTCTTACTGGGGGACACCCGAATACCTTCTCAAAGGCTGCGGGTTTAGCCGGGCATCAACGCTCTGGATTCTTGACCAAGGTGTGCATGTGGTCGGAACAGACGGCTGGAGCTGGGACAGGCCACTTTCTTTCCAGGCTCAAGAATTTGTTCAGACAAAGAATGCTGCAATTATCTGGGAAGGCCATTATGCAGGTATTGAAAAGGGTTATTTCCAGATTGAAAAGCTCACAAATTTAGACCTGCTGCCGTCATCGGGTTTCAAATTCTATTGCTTCCCGGTTAAGATTAAGGGTGCAAGTGCAGGGTGGATAAGGGCGGTGGCCGAGATTGTGTAAGAAGTGAAGTGTTTTGAATCTTTATATCATGTTGGGTAAATATATTAATCAATCACATGCGGATTGATCCCGCGAAGGAGGTTACTATGGAGTTAGCTGCTGCAGTCAGAGGAAGAAGAAGTATTCGTAAATTTAAACCGCAGGATGTATCGAAAAGTCTCATTATGGAGATTTTGGAGACAGCGCGCTGGTCGCCGTCCTGGGGAAATACACAGCCCTGGACTTTATATGTGTTAACGGGTGAACCGCTGGCAGAGTTCAAAAAAATGAATCTCCAGCAGACGTTATCCGGCGCGGCCATTGCCTCGGATGTCCCCATGCTGGAGAAATGGCCTGATGCCATGAAAGCGCGGTATAATGAGTTGGGTAAAGTTGTTTTAAGTGTGCAGGACATCAAAAGAGATGATAAGGAAGGTCGCGAAAAATATTATAAGGATATGGTTTCCGTTTTTGATGCCCCGTGCCTTATTCTGGCCTGTATTTCCCGTGATAATCTCGTTGAATACCAGATGCTGGACGTCGGCCTTATCGCCCAGACAATCTGTCTGGCTGCTCACGACAAGGGTTTGGGCACCTGTCTTCTGGCGGCAGCCGCACGGTACCCCGCCGAGATTAGAAAGATAGCAGCCATTCCCGATGATAAAAAAATTGTTGTGGGGATCGCTATGGGCTATCCTGATCCTTCAGTCCCTCTTAATAATTTTGAACGCAGCAGAGCGAAACTCGATGAGATTATCTATTGGGTAGAATAGGCGGTAGATTCTGGAATGACGGAATGGAAGAGGGTAAAGATGATTGAATAAACATCCTCTCAATTCATACAGAAAGTAAAACCAAGGTAGAAAAGTTAGAAGAAAGCTGTGCCCCAGCCTGTGGGATTGATGGCCAAGAGAAAACTGAAAGAAAAAGACATGCCTGCAATTCCTGCTGATGCCGCAACGGTAATGCTCCTGAGGCCTTGTCCGGACAGAGGTGTCCAAGACATTGAGGTGCTTTTGGTGCTGCGAAATCGCAAAAGCAGTTTTGTTCCCGGCTATCATGTATTTCCCGGCGGCGTTCTTGATCCTGAAGATTACGAACCCGGTATGGAACGCTTTATCCGTTGTATCGACAGGAAACAAGCTGCCCGGATTTTTTCCGATATGTCTCACCCTGAAAAAGCTTTGGGTACCTGGGTTGCTGCCATCCGCGAGACGTTTGAGGAGGTGGGACTGTTGCTCGCCCGGAAAAAAGATGGCACGTCCGTTACCATCGGAACAGACGAGGAACGCCAGAGATTTGGCCTTTATAGGAAAGCGCTCATCAAAGGAGAAATGAAATTTTCTCAAATGCTGGAAGCGGAAGACATTGTTCTTTCCGGGGATGATCTGCATTACTTTTCTCACTGGATTACGCCGGAATATTTGTCACTGCGCTATGATGTGCGTTTCTTTATGGCCCAGGCTCCGGCCGAGCAGTTCGCTGTCTGCGACGGCATGGAACTGACAAATCACAGCTGGCTTCGGCCTGCCGTGGCGCTTGCGGATTACGAGATGGGCAAGATCGGGATGGTCCTCCCCCAAATCATTACGCTTGAGGAGCTCTCCCGTTTCAAAATGATTGAGGAAGCCATCGTGTCTGCGCGGGAACGCCACGTTCCCACCATACTGACCAAGATAGTTCAGCTAGACGGCAGGGATGTGGAAGTCATGCCCGACGGAAGTGTTTTTGAAAACCGTCCGCCGGTTTACCCTCAGCCTGACCATAAGAAGTAATTTGGGAAAGGGGAGGGTAAAAATCCTTCATTTCTTATGCCGTCTCTGATGGATTGTCCCTATCTTGAAGTTGTGAATTGGCGGACTCGGAGAAATATACGATCTTAAATTTCGTAATCATTCCATCTTCTCGATACAACATTTCTCCGCAAGCTGCGGCTAAAATGTCCACGCAGGTTCAATTTGGGCAGGGGGATGGTCGAAGTAGCCTTCCTGGAGAGATTCTATGAAATTGATTTCTGATTTTGTTGGCGCAACCCTAAAAGAATAC
>CAZOPH010000004.1:0-24745 GCA_964581635.1 uncultured Smithella sp. | reverse complement strand
GAGAGATTCTATGAAATTGATTTCTGATTTTGTTGGCGCAACCCTAAAAGAATACATCTGCGACATTACCGCACGCAGGATAATGAATTACGCGGCGGCTATCGGCGATACCAATCCGCTTTACTTTGACGATGAAAGTCCGGAAGGGATTATCGCACCTCCACTTTTCCCTGTGGCGCTGACTTGGCCTATTGTAGAAAATATCATGGATTATCTGGATGCGCCATCCTTCCCTCATGAAGTCCTGCTAACACAGGTGCACTACAGCGAACAACTCAACATCCACAGGCCGGTTAAACCGGGCTGTCGTCTGACCATCAAAGGCGTTATCGCCGCCATCGAGCCGCACCGAGCGGGAACTTACGTCATTATAAAGTTTGATGCGAGGGATAGCGACGGGAACCATTATTTCACGGAATATCTTGGTGCCATGATGAGAGGTGTTGTGTGCGAAGGCGAGGGGAAGGGCGGCAAATCTGTTCCGCCTGTTCCCAAACAGCCAAAAGAGTCCGCCACTTTGTGGGAATCCGTTATCCCCATTGATCCACTGGCGCCTTTTATTTACGACGGGTGCACGAATATCTATTTTCCCATCCACACGTCAGTTCAATTCGCGCACCAGGTGGGGTTGCCCGGCATTATCCATCAGGGAACATCCACCCTGGCGATGGCCGTGCATAACGTTCTAAACCGTGAGGCCGGCGGTGATCCTCTTCGGGTGGGGACCATTTACTGCCGGTTTTCAGGAATGGTACTTCCCGGATCTGCAATACGAGTCTGTCTCACGGGCAGAGACAAGGTATCCGGAGGCACGGATCTCTTCTTCACCGTTCTCAATGCCGAGGAGAAACGGGCGATCAGCGACGGCTGCATCAGACTTCAAGACTAAAGGAGAAAATATCATGATCTGGGAAAAGCTGAATCAAACGTGGCACTACGTGGAAAAATGGGCCAAAACGAGACCGGATGCCGATGCACTAGTCTTCGGAGAAGAGAGATTAACCTGGCGGCAATTCAAGGAGCAAATGGACGCGATTGCGCGGGCTTACCTGGAAGTGGGCATTGAAAAGGGAGATCGCATTGCGCTCTTGGCGATGGCGCGCAACGAATTTCTCACGACATACATGGCTGCAGGGAAGGTCGGGGCGATCTGGTTAGGCCTGTCCCCGAAATTCACCATCGATGAGCTCCGCTACCAGCTCAATGACTGCCAGCCCAAAATGCTTATCACTCTCCGGGAGTACATGGAGAGTGACCTTTCTCAGACCGTACAAACCCTTCAAAGGGAATGTCCATTCTTGAAGAAAGTTCTGGTCATAGGAGAAACGTTTGAAGGAACTGAGAATTTTTCCGGGTTTATCGGAAAGTCGCGCCCCGAATTTGTCGCTGCGTTAGGGCAGAGAGCGGCCACGATCAAGGAGGAAGATGACGCTCTTCTACTATACACATCGGGATCAACCGGAAAGCCCAAGGGTGTCATCCACACGCATCGCAGCATTGTGGAAAACATTAAGGTTGAAATTCAGAAATTCTATTTTGATGAAGAATCGCGGGGACTTCTTCATTTTCCCATCAATCATGTTGCGGCGGATGTCGAGATTGGGTTCGGGGCCATCATGTCAGGCGGCTGCATTGTCTGCATGGACAAATTTGATCCGGCTGAAACGCTGAAAATAATCGAGAAGGAAAAGGTAACCCATATCGGGCAGGTACCGGTTATGTTCCTACTGGAGTTCAAACAGCCGGAATTCTGGACCTGTGATTTGAGCAGTGTGAAGGGCTTTGTCTGGGCGGGAGCGGCTGCGCCTAAAGTCATGATTGACCTGCTCACGCCGATCTGTAAGAAGACGGGCGCTAAACTCATTACTGGTTACGGCAGTACTGAAGTGTGCGGCTTTGTCACGTACACCGAGAAGGACGATAGCACCGAGGTGCTACTCAAGACAGCGGGGAAAATTGCACACCCCTTCGAATTAAAAATTGTCGATAAGAACAGGCGGGAATTGCCCGCGGGCGAAATAGGTGAGATTGCCGTGCGGGGTTCTTTCCTGATGAAGGGATACTACAACAAGCCCGAGGAAACAGCTAAGGTCATCGACGCGGAAGGCTGGTATTATACGACAGACCTGGCTTTTAAGGATAAGGACAGCTATATTCATATTACCGGCCGGCTCTCCGAAATGTTCAAAAGCGGCGGAGAGAATGTCTATCCAAGAGAGGTGGAAGAGGTGATCGAAACGCACGCGGCGGTTCTTTTCGCGGCGGTTCTTGGTGTGCCGGACGAGATTTATCAAGAAGTCGGCTGGGCGTTTGTCATGCCAACACCGGGACAGAACGTCATGGAAGAGGAACTGCGTGATTTATGCAAATCCACTCTGGCTAATTTCAAGGTTCCCAAAAGATTCTTCATTCGCCCGCTGTTGCCTCTGCTAGCGAGCGGCAAAGTGAACAAGTTGGCGCTGAAGGATGAAATCCGGCAGATGTTGAAGAAGTAAAATAAATGAAAGTATGTGATGTAATTTTGTCAGCGTGGATTCCTCCCTGTCCTCCCCGTGAAGGAGGACAGGGAGGAATTCCTGAATCATGATAAGACCCTTATCGTTGATATAGCTTGTCGTCGCTGAGGGATATTTCCAAAGGAACCCATGCAGGATTTTACGGAAGGCAACATTGCCAAACAGGTCATTGACTTTACATTGCCGATCATGCTCGGCAATGTTCTGATGTCGGTTTATGGCATCATCAATATGATATGGGTTGGCCGGCTCCTGGGTCATGAGGCTGTTGCTGCTGTATCCGCCTCGTTGCCGATCATCATGCTGATGCCCGCATTTCTCATCGGCTTGGGCATGGCTACCAATGTTTTGATTGCCCAGGCTTTCGGCCGCAAGGACACAGTGGCGCTCAAGAAAATCCTGTCGAATTCTTTTTTTGCGTCGATCCTCTTCTGTCTTTTGATTTCCATCATTGGCCTTTTACTCCGCCACCAATTACTGGAATGGGTGCATGCGCCCAAGGAAATTCAGGCCATGGCCCTGTCTTATCTGACCATCATGATGGCCACACTGGTATTCCAATTCTTCATCAACTGGATGAACGGAATGCTAAGGGGGTTAGGCGACGCCACAACCGTGGTGAAAATCCTCATTATGCTTGCGATATTCAATATTGTTTTCGTTCCGCTGTTTATTTCCGGTATTGGTCCCCTGCCACCTCTCGGTGTAGCCGGCGCGGCATGGGGCACGGCGCTGGCGGCTGTATCGACCTGTATCATCGGCTATATCTACCTGCTGCGGTTTAATCCTTACATTAATATGCGTAACTGGGACTACAGTCTTGACTGGCACATCATCCGTGAGGTCTTTGTTATCGGCGTTCCCGCATCCCTGCAAATGATCGTGGTCTCACTGGCCGGAGTAATCATTATAGCCCTGGTCAATCGTTACGGCACGGCCGTGACCGCAGCTTTTGGCATCGGCATGCAGATCGATATGCTAGCCACGATCCCTTTTATATCTATAGGGATGGCAGCGACCACGATTGCCGGCCAGAATCTGGGCGCGCAGAAAATAGAGCGCGTTTTCCAGACCCTGCGTGTATCGGTTTATTTCGGTCTGGCCGTTGCCCTTGTATGCACCGCCGTGCTATTTATTTTCCCTCAGTATATCGGTAGCATTTTTCTAAAGGAATCGATGGAAAGTGCCCGCGTGTTAAATATCGTCCGTGATTATTATCATTGGATAGCGTTTATTTTTCCATGTTTTGCAGTTATATTTGCCATCCAGGGGGTGCTCCGCAGCGCAGGTGACACGATGGCCTTACTGGCTCTCTCGTTTATCGCCATGTTTGTCATCCGCATTCCTCTGGCCTACGCACTGGCCGGTCCCGGTGACTTTAAGCAGGACGGCATCTGGATGGCTATGCTGATGAGCAGCGCATTGGCGGTCGGTTTGAACTGGCTCTACTTCAAGAAGGGTCCTTGGATGAAAAAAAGGCTGCTGGGAAAGCAAAAATCTTGACCATATAATATACTGTTTCAGGACAACTGTTTGCTGTCGAAGTGACGGCCGCCGTTATCGCTTTTTGCGGAAGATCAGTTTCAACGGAACTTTGTCGAAGCCGAATTCATCGCGAATCGAATTCATCAGGAAGCGCTCATACGAAAAGTGGACGCCTTTGGCGTGGGAGACAAAGAAAATAAAGGTAGGTGGTTTAATGCCCGTTTGTGTTGCGTAAGAGATGCTCATGGATCGGTTCTGAAAGCGTGCCATCGGATTTCTCCGGACGGATCTTTCCACCAGATCATTTAAGGGTGAGGTGTCCACCCTTTTTGTATATTGCCTGTAAACATCGTTGATGAGTTCAAATATTTTCGGCGCGCGCTGTCCGGTCAGCGCTGAAATAAAAAGAATGGGTGCGAAATCCATAAACTTGATTTTATCCTTGATGTCTTCGACGAATTTGCCAACCGTGGCGTTATCCTTCTCAATTTTGTCCCATTTATTCACCACAATGATGCAGGCTTTGCCGCGTTCGTAAGCCAGTCCGACAATTTTGGCGTCCTGCTCGGTCATGCCTTCTTCTGCGTCAATCAGCACCAGTGCGATATCGCAGCGGTTGATCGTTTTGAGTGCCTGGATGACGCTGTATTTTTCCAGTGTCAGACTGATTTTGTTTTTCCTGCGTATACCCGCCGTGTCGATCAGCAGATAATGTCGGCCGTGCACCTTGATGGTGGTGTCGATGGCGTCGCGTGTGGTGCCTGGAGTGGGATTGGCAATGCTTCTCTGTCTGCCGGAAATCAGATTGATAAGCGATGATTTTCCGACATTGGGTTTGCCAACAATTGCCACCGCAATTGGTTCATCCGAATCGTCTTTACTTTCAGTTGCCGGGGGAAAACCGTCCGTCAGACGAGCCAGTAATTCATCCACGCCCAATCCATGTTGAGCGGAGATCGGATAAAAGGTATCGATACCCAGCCGATAGAATTCAGTGAGCAGTTCTTCATGGCGCTTGCCGTCCACTTTGTTGGCGGCGTAAAACACATTTTTACCCCTGCCGCGCAATTGACGAGCTATTTCAAGGTCCGTCGGTGTGAGACCATCTTTGCCATCCATCAAAAGAATAATGACATCCGCTTCTTCAATGGCCAGATTTGTTTGCTCGCGCATCTGGATCAAGATACGTTCTTCAGTGATCGGTTCGAATCCACCGGTGTCAATCAGTGTGAAAGCTTTATCGTGCCAGACGCAATCCATGTAGTTGCGATCGCGTGTTGCGCCCGGTTCGTCGATGACGATGGCCTTCTGTTTTCCCGCGATGCGATTGAAGAGTGTTGATTTGCCCACATTGGGGCGGCCGACGATGGCGATAATGGGTTTTGCCTGCATGGAAACCTCTATTTGATAAGTCCAAACTCACGTAACATTCGGTCGGAACTGGTCCAGTCTTTTTTTACGCGCACAAACAATTCCAGAAAAACCTTTGTGCCGAAAAGATTTTCCATCGCCAGGCGTGACTGTATCCCGATTTTTTTAAGCATGGTGCCTTTCTTTCCGATCATGATCGCTTTTTGCGATTCTTTTTCGACAGAAATCGTTGCGCTGATACGAATCAAATTTCTTTTCTCGTCTTCCCTAAAAGAATCAATCGTTACTGCCGAAGCATAGGGGACTTCCTGTTTTGTTAAGCGTAGAATCTGTTCCCGGATAAACTCTCCCGCGATAAACCGTTCGGTGGCGTCGGTCGCGATATCGTCGGGGAACAGTTGCGGACCCTCCGGCAGTAACTTCTTCACGGAAGTCAGCAACTCTTCGAGTCCTTCTTTTTTCAATGCACAGATCGGAAAAATGCCTGCGAAGTCATGAAGCTGGCGATACTGGTCGATCAGCGGCAGCAGAGAAGGTCTTTCTATCCGATCAATTTTGTTAATAGCCAGAAATACCGGCGCCTCAGCACCGGCCAGCGCTTCCATCAAAAAAAGATCGTGTGGTCCGATGAGGGTGTCGGCTTCAACCATCATCAACAATATGTCGGCATCGCCGATGGTATCCCGGGCCGCTTGCACCATTGCGCGGTTGAGCGGCGTTTTTGGTTTGTGCATCCCCGGTGTGTCTAGAAAAATCAATTGCGCGTCGGAGAAATTCTTAATGCCCGTGATACGATTTCGTGTCGTTTGTGGTTTATCAGCGACAATCGAAATTTTGTCGCCGATTATTGCGTTGAAAAAAGTTGATTTGCCTACATTCGGACGGCCTAAGATAGCAACAAAACCAGATTTAAACACAAATATTCTCCAATGATTTACATGAGTCCTGGAATATCGATAGAAATAGATTCCTCTGATTCTGTGGTCATCCATAGGTGCCCAGTAAGACCATCACGATGAGAGTCTATAATGATCTGGGCATCTGGGTAAAGCTTTTTTATGGCGTCAATATTACTATTGTTAAAGCCGCGAAAATTCGACAGATCGCGTTCGGCAATTTGAAAGTGCAATTTGCGGACATGCTTCGGAAGATTGCCCAGCGATTTCAAAGTTGCTGAATAAAAAATGGCAGAATGGACCAGGCTACCAAAAGACGGATGGAACGGCCCTGCCAGCACTGCGCCTTCTTGATTCATCTCTGGTGTCGTCTGCAGACCGAAGCGAATAATGCGAATACCCGCCGGCGTAAGTTTTTCCCAGGCCAGACGGCACCACTCTACCGACTCGTCAAGGCCAAGCGGTTGATAGCGCCCCTCGCGAAATTCATCGGCCAGCGGCGTGTCCTGAAAAACCAACACGGGATGGATGCGTGCGGTATCCGGCTGAAGTTCAACGGTGCGGGCGAGTGTTTCCATGAAACTTTCTCGAGTGTCCCGCGGCAAACCGGCCATCAGGTGCAGGCCGGTTCTGAAGCCGTGCGCTTTGAGCAATTTTATTGCTTTGACGGTGGCTTGAGCATTATGACCGCGTCCGGCGAAGCGAAGGACTTCATCATTAAAGGACTGAGCACCGAGTTCAACAGTCCGAACGCCATATCTGTGTAAAAAAATAAGTTGGTCGTCGTCAAGGTAATCCGGTCTTGTGGAAATCCGGATCGAGTCCACCTGTCCTTTTTGAATATATATATCGGCCCAAGACAAGAGCCGCTTTTGATAGTCAGGTGTAAGTCCGGTAAAACTGCCTCCGTAAAAAGCGATCTCTACGCCACCCAGTTTGTCTTTGTTCCAAAAGAGATAGGAGGCCACTTCTCCATCAAAAACATTTTTTGTAATTTCGTGCGTGAAATTGCCGGCGGCAATCTTCTGATTGCAGAAGATGCAGTGTTGCGGACATCCGCCGTTCATGATGAAAATCGGGATAATCAATGGTTTGTCAGCCTTATGGGGTTTAGGTGCTGTTTCCATTTTGCAGACTTTCCCAGGCTTTTTGCGCCGCATGTTTTTGCGCGTCTTTTTTGCTTTTTCCCCGGCCGATTTGCCGGATGTCAACACCGACAGCTATTTCGACTTCAAAGGTTTTGTCATGATCAGGGCCGCTTGAAGTAATCAGGGTGTAAATTGGTGCGGATTTGTATTTTTTCTGACAATATTCCTGCAAGGCTGTTTTATAGTCGAAGCATTGAGCGTTCAGCACCTCATCATTCATCACAGGTTTCATGAGGCGCTTAAGCAGCGTTCTGGTCTTGCTGAAGCTGGAATCGAGGTAAATGGCGGCAATGACCGCTTCGAGCGCGTTGGCCAGAAGCGATTCTTTAGCGCGTCCACCGGAGTGTTCTTCTCCCCGGCCCAAAAGCAGGCAATCCCCCAGGCCAAGTTTTGACGCCAGATCCGCCAGGGGTTTTTCATTGACCAGTAGAGAACGAATTTTAGAAAGAGTGCCTTCATCGAAATCAGCATGCTTTTTCATCAGTAGATCGCTGACGCAAAGCCCCAAAACCGCATCGCCCAGAAATTCCAGTCGTTCATTATCGCTCACGCCCAATTGAGGATTCTCGTTGATATAAGACCGATGCGTCAGAGCGGTCGAGAGCAGATCCATATTCCGGAAAGTATAGTGCAGTTTTTCCTGAAGAGCCTTGAATCGTTTCAGTCTGTCGTTATCCATGTATAACCCTGCCAGTCAGTTTGCCTTCTCGATAATCGTCGGTTCTGACCATGACGATTTTATTTACTAAAGATGCGGGGTGTTTGTCCAGTAATACTGGAAGGTAATTATGTGAGAAGCCTTTAGGCAGTCCGGTATTTTTGTCCTTGGCCTGTTCCACCAATACCGGCAGTGTTTTACCCAGAAATCTTAGGGAAAATGTTTCTCTTTTTTTTACACCTATCTCCCTCAGGATCGCGACGCGTTCTTTTTTTGTTTTTTTCGGAACCTTGGGTTGGATGGCGATCGCGGCCGTTCCGGGTCTTTCCGAATACGGGAAGACGTGCAGATAGGCTACGGGTAAATCTGCAAGCAGCTTCCGCGTATTGTCGAATTCGTTTTCGTCCTCTCCGGGGAATCCGACCATGACATCTATCCCGATTGCAATATCTTCTACCGTCTTTACTACTTTTTCAATGAGTGCACGGTAGAATGTTTTATCGTATCGACGTTTCATCATCTTTAGAATGGAATCGTCACCGCTTTGCAGTGGAATATGCAAGTGCGGACAAAGGTTTTCGTGTCGGTTAAAAAGATGAAGTAACGCGTCTGATATTTCGTTGGGCTCAATGGAACTAAGCCGGAACCTCACCCGGGGATTTTTTGATAACAGGGTCCCGAGTGTCCGGGAAAGGTCAGTCTGAGGTTGCAGATCATGCCCATAATATCCAAGATGGATGCCCGTGAGAACAATTTCCTTATAGTCCTGCAAGATGAAGTCCCGCACGCCGGCAAGCACACTGGGGAAAGGCAGGCTGCGGCTTTTCCCTCGAGCGAAAGGCACGATGCAATAACTGCAAAACGCATCGCAACCGTCCTGAATTTTGAAAAAAGCGCGGGTACGCCCCGCATGCACTGACGCCGCGGTAGCAGGAAATTGCTTTTGCAGAAAAATATCATCGGCATAGATCCGATGTGAATTCTGGACGGGATTGCTTAGCAGCTCGGGAATCCGATGTTTCTGATCATTGCCCACAACAAGAGTGACACCGTCGATGTCGGCCAGTGTCTGGGACTGCGTTTGCGCATAGCAGCCCGTAACGATGATGCGGGCCGAGGGATTAACACGCAACGCCCTGCGAATGAGCTGGCGCGCCTGAAAGTCCGCAAAAGCGGTGACCGTGCAGGTGTTGATGATATAGGCGTCGGCGAAATCATTAAACCGTACCAGCGAAAAATTTGCAGATTGCAGGTCCTTGACCAACACCGCCGTGTCGCACTGATTGACCTTGCAGCCCAAGGTGGCGATGCCGACTTTTAATATTTTCCTTTCGCTGTTCAATGGCTTTTTATTCCCTTCCTCATCTTACATCCGGCGCTTTATCTATGGGGCAACTTGTCCTTTGTCAAGACAAACAAAAAATGGATTTTATGTCGAAAATGAGCTAAATTCTCACCTAACCAACAGGGGAAGGGAGATTAGATCATGGAATCTGTTTCAACTTATTTTGCGGCACACCCGGCGGCCTTCACGTTGCTGCTGATTTTTGTCGTCATTATGATTCTGTATTTCATCTTGAAGAAATTTATTAAATTAACGATTGTTCTTCTTTTTGTTATTTTGCTGGTCGGCGGGATTAACCTTTTTAAAGACCCCGCAACAATGCCCGACAAAATTAAGAAATCCGTTGAGACACTGAAATCAGGCGGAGAACAGATCGTGGATAAGGTCAGCAATTTATGGCGGGATACCAAAGATCTGGCCGGCAAAGCAAAAAAAGTTCCCGGTGATATCGACAAAATGCTGGACACAGCCGACAAAGATGTCCAAAAAAATTTCAAGAAATGAGCTTTCCTATGTAATAAAAAGATCATTTGTCGAAAAATTTGGGTCGGTGGTCAGATTGACGCCCATACGTCTGAGCCCCGCCTCATCGCCGGGTGTGGGAATATGGGTCATATGAACTTCACAGTTTTGCAATTCCTTTAATTTTTCCAGGGCCAGTTCCGCTGCCGGATTGGTGGTCGCGCTGATGGCGAGCGCAATGAGCGCCTCTTCCAGGTCAAGGCTGACATTTTTTTCATCCAGAATTTCAGTTTTTAGTTTGCGGATCGAGTCGGTGATGTTGGGAGGTAATAGTTTTATTTTATTAGGAATATCGGCCAGGTGCTTGATCGCATGGATCACGACACTGGATGCTGCATGCATTAAGGGAGAGTTACTGCCGGTAATAATTGAGCCGTCGGCGAGTTTGATGGCCGCGCCGCAGAAGATGCCTTCATTGCCTCTATTGCGTTCCACTGCTTCCTGTGCTGCCTGACGTGCCGGCAGCACTACACGCCTGTCTTCCGGTTTTAGATTAAAATCATTAAGAAATAATTCTACGCGTTGTACCGTCTCTTTATCGGAAAATCCCATGGCATACTCGCATCGGTAACGGAAATATCGGCGGATGATCTCCTGCTTGGATGCTTCTTTGGTGATGTCGTCATTGATAATGGCAAATCCCGCGCGGTTGACGCCCATGTCGGTAGGGGACTTATAAAAGGATGCCTCACCGGTGATCTTTTCCAGAATTCTTTTTAAGACCGGAAAAACTTCCACATCGCGGTTGTAATTCACACAGGCTTCGCCGTAGGCTTCCAGATGAAATGGATCGATCTGGTTGAAATCACGAATATCGGCGGTAGCGGCCTCATACGCGACGTTGGCCGGATGTTTCAGTGGTAGATTCCAGATCGGAAAAGTTTCAAACTTGGCATAGCCTGATTTGACTCCTCTTTTGTAGTCGTGATAAAGCTGAGAAAGGCAGGTGGCCAGTTTTCCACTGCCCGGTCCAGGACCTGTGACAATCACCAGCGGTTTGTCTGTGGGGATATGTTCATTGGCGCCATAGCCTTCGTCACTGACGATTAAATCCACATTGGTTGGATAGCCCTTTGTGAAGCGGTGCGTAAAGACTCGGATACCCCGGCGCTCCAGTTTGTTCTTGAACAAGACAGCCGAAGGCTGATTTTCAAAACGGGTTATGACGACGCCCATCACATTAATATTCCAGCCGCGCAGATCATCAATGAGTTTCATCGCATCCGCGTCATACGTGATGCCGAAATCCGCGCGGATTTTTTTTCGTTCAATGTCGCCTGCATAAATGCAAAGCAAAATATTCGCGCTGTCTTTCAGCTCTTTGATAAGACGCATCTTGACATTGGGGTCATAGCCGGGCAGCACACGGGCTGCGTGATAATCATAGAGCAGTTTGCCGCCGAATTCCAGATAGAGTTTATTGTTGAATCTTTCAACACGCTTTAATATTGATTCAGTTTGTTGTGTAATGTATTTTTCATTATCGAATCCGTTATTGCCTGTGTTCATGCGAATTTATTGCTCCTCCTTGGGGATGTACGATTGTTTTCATCTCGAGCGAAAATGTTCGTATAAAATACAGTGATGTATTTTAATCAATACAATTTTGTTTCATATATCAATTAAGATTATTTATCCAAAAAAAAATGGTCCAATCATCTGAAACAGAGGGAAATTTACAGACAAACTCATGGATAAATGGGGAAGCTCAACTGGTTGAAGAGGTTATCATTATCACATTAAATTAATTTCCATTGCGCGGACGGGGCAGGCGGAGACGCAAAGTTCACAGCCGTTGCACTTTTCAGGATCAAACAAGACTTTTTGTGTCTGTTTTTCAAAACATAAGGCACCGGTTGGGCAAAATCCTGTGCATGCGCCGCAGTGGACGCATTTATCGACATTCTGGAACACGCTTTTGGCAAGAGGCTCAACTTTCAGTCCCATTTCTTTCAGAAAACGGATGCCGTGGTCGAAATCTTCTTTTTGACCGGAGAGTTCCAATACAATCACGCCTTCACGGCGCGGAAAGATTCTTGCCTTGAGAATATTGAAGACAAGGTTGTGTTTTTGGGCCAGCAGATAGATGATCGGCTGCTGGACGATTTCCGGTGTATAGCGAATAACTATTTTTTTCGAGTACATAGCCTAAAAAGTGATAACTCTCCGAATTCGCAGCATGTTAAGAGATGCAACGCATAATGTCAAGGCAATAGTTGCGCTACGTCCGTGATCTTGCATATTTCAGTGATTGAACAAAAATTATGACTGGTCTTCCTTAGGTTTTTTTGGGGTATCGGTGGAAAACAGATCCAATAGAGATTTGAAGGGCGCCAGTCCAGTCATTTCCTGGGGATTCATCTTGGGATAATTTTCGCCGTACTCGAGCCACTTTTTGAACTGATCATCCGCCATATTGCGGAATAGAAGATAATTGCGAATAGTCTGCTCGAGATATTTCTCAAAAAAATCCGTGAGCACATTTTCGCCATACTGGATAATCAGGTAGAGCAGGGGAGGAGGTAACAGGAATTTCTTTTTGCGCGCCTCTTCCAGAACAATTTGCGTCAGAATTGCCGGGGTGACGTCTTCACCGGTTTTAGCGTCCGTTACCTGAATCTGACGGCCCTGACGGATGATATCGGTCACGTAATCCAGCGTAACGTAAATACTTTTTTCAGTATCGTAAAGTCTGCGGTTGGTATATTTTTTTAACAACAGGGTGTTTTTATCCATATGACTTCCTTGCACTTTTCTTATGCGATTATTTTAAATATTGCAACATAAAATTATCGTCGTTATCCTCAAAAATGATGATTTATTATTTTAAGTGTATGTAATAACTATAATAAATAAAATATGACGCTGTTGGCGTAATGAATAAAAAATATTGCACTGCAACAATTTCTCATTGACAAAGAGAAAATACTGGTTATAATTAGACCCAAGACAAACAAAAAAAGGAGAATTAAAGATGTATTATAAAGAAATAACGAAGCAAATGATTGATGGACATAAGGCAGCTTTTGAGTCTGGATTAACCTCTATAGTTATGTTGCAGGAGCAAACTTCGAAGGCATTGGATCGTTTAATAAAGCAGTCTCCGTGGATTACGGTTCAAAACAAGTCAATGATAGACGAATGGATAGGTATGTATAAAAAGGGGACGACGGATATTAAGCATGCTGTCAACCAGAACTTTGTAAAGCTGGAACAGTTTTTAACTTCAGAACTTGAGCCGATACAATCAAAAGCAAAATCAAAAAATTAGGTGAGGGATGGCTGCCATGAATTCCATAACGATGATTGAACAAATTCTCGATTTCAATAAAAAAGCCTTTGACTATAGTTTTAACGCCCTGATTGCCGTTCAGGAACATACCGAAAAGATAGTTCTCGATTTCTGGGAAAGTTCCGAATATTTTCCTGAAGAGGGGAAAAAAGTTATCGGAGATTGTCTTCAGAGTTATAAAAATGGGTTGGATGAGTTCAAGACGAGTGTGGACAGCCGTTTAAAACTTGTTGAAGACTATCTCCAGAACGCTGCGATCAGATTGAATCGTCGTTCAACACTGTGGTCAAGTAAACACAGTCAGTTAGCCCTGCAATTGATTGGACAACAAAAAAGTTTATTGCGAATGGGAAAAAGGTAACTCCCAGCGAGTTGGTGGTTAAGGAAGCTAAGATGAATCGTAATAAAACAGACAAACAATAACAAACAACAACAAACAAAAAGAAGGAGGAGAAAATGGAACCCAAAAAGATTGCAAAACAAATGGTGGATTTTAACAAAGCAGCTTTTGATAATTCATTCGAAGCCATGGCTGTTATTCAGGAACAGACTGAGAAAATGGTCACGGCAATGATGCAGCAGACAGCCTTTTTCCCGGAGGAAGGCAAGAAGTTGATCAATGATTGGATGAAAACCTACAAGAAAGGCCGTGAGGAATTCAAGGCGGCCGCGGATGAGAATTTCAAAAAAGTTGAGGCATATTTCGCTACAAAGTAAAATAATAATTGGGAAAAACCGCCGCGGTTTGTCGCGGCGGTTTTTTTCGCTTCAGCAATAAAAGCCATTACGATTTTGTTTCTTTGGGCGGGCTGACGAGTCCCTCGCCTGCAAGTACCATCACGCCGTCCTGATTGCTGCAGGTGGTCTTTAGACGGACACGGTTTTTTTCGCTGTTCAATTCCAGAATTTCAACACGTGCCGTGATGGTGTCACCGATGCGCACCGGTGCGAGAAAACTTAAATCCTGTTTCAAGTAAATGGTTCCGGGGCCGGGCAACTGATTGGCGATAATGGCGGAAATGAATCCCGCCGTGAGCATCCCATGTGCAATGCGGGTTTTGAAAAAAGTATTTTTCGCGTAGGCCTCGTTAACATGTGCCGGATTGAAATCACCGGTGATGCCTGCGTATAAATAAATATCCGTTTCTGTTACCGTTTTGGCAAATTCTGCAGCATCTCCAACTTGAAGCCGGTCAATACTTTTTCCTGTGATCATAGAAACGACCTCCTTATCCTGAGGAAGAAAAACTGCACATTATGGATGTCCCGCTAAAACCAGCTTTTGTGGCTCCAGATATTCTCCTTCAAATCCTTGATGTCATCTTGCATGACCATGTACTCGCAGGCATTGTGGATCGCCAGGCCACCCTGGTAGGCCAGAGCTGTTACCAACTGGATTTCATCTTCCGTGAAAGTTCTTTGCCGACCACTGTAAACAATGAGGACGCCGATGACATTGTCCTTGGCTCTAATTGGAACATACAGCATGGAAACAATGCCTTCTGCTTTTTTTTCTTTTTTGTACTGGATCCCCGTATCCTTAAAAACATTTTGAATGGCGATGGTTTTTCCTTTCAGGGCTTCCGCAATATTTTTATCCGCCAGGATGGGGCCTTTATTCATATATTTTTCGCTTAAGCCGAAACTGGCCACCGATTTCAAGGTGCGCTTATCTTCATCGAGCAGTCTGACCGCTGCCGCCTTAAGATCCAGGGATTCAACCATATCCTGGGTCATGGCCTGCAAAATGGTTTTGACGTCAAGGCTTGCCGAGATACTTGCGGCCAGTTTCAGGAAGATCTGGGTGTTATTTCGTAATCTCCGAATTAGATGAGCAATTTCAATTGCGGAGCCTCCCTGCTCAGCCAGAATGGACAGAAAATCGATTTCATCTTTGGTGAACTTGCGGATGTTCTTGGTATAAAGGCTTAGGATACCCAGCATCCGGTTTTTGTCCAGGACCGGTACGGACAAGATCGAGCCAATTCCTTCCGCTTTCTTGGCTTCACGGTTGGTCAGCCGTTTATCCGTTGTTGCGTCCCTAAAATACATGTAACCGTCTTTTAACAATTGCGGGCTGATTTTAACGGCGTGTGCCGGACCCGCGTGTGTGTATTTCTTGGAAAGTCCAACCTGGGCCACCGCGGCATTCTGGATGGAATCTTCCGAATCATCATCTCTCCGGAAGATGACGGCTGCTTTTGCATTCAGAGTTTTCACCGCCGTGGACACAATCAGGTGCAGCATTTTAGATTGATCTTCCGTTGTGCCTATTTCTCTGCTCAGTTCGCTCAAAGCTCGAAAATAACTTTTTTCAGATGACATATTCCCCTCTCTCTTTTATATAGCTTCAGAAATTTTTTGAATGAGTGATAGCTTGCTTTTTCTGGACGGCGCCTGACGAGTGATTTTCGGCTTGTGCGCCACTTTTTTCATCACACTTGCTTTTTTTACAGCAGGATTTTTATTAACGGTTAGTCCTTGTAATTTTGATTCGCGTTTGACCTGCAGTTCTTGTTTAATCTCTTCCCGGTCGCGTTCTTTAAGCCATTGCGCAATCTTGGGCGCGAACTGTCTCTGGAACTTGGAACTGACGTAAATGCCGATATGTCCGGTTTCCAGACAGACATCTTCTGTGTCTTTGCTGCCAGAGGCTTTCGTCAATTGATTGCATGCCTGGGGCGGCACCAGATGGTCATATTCGCCGAAGAAATTCAGAAGTGGCATAGTCAGCTTTTTTAAATCCACGAGCTTGCCACCCAGAAACATTTTGCTCTGAATCAACAGGTTGTTCTTGTAGCAGTCATCGACAAACTGGCGGAACGTTTCTCCAGGAACGTCTGGACTGTCGAAAATCCAGCGCTCCATCCGTACGAAATTTTCCACAAAATCCTTGTTGTCCATATTTTCCATGAAGCCGACATATTTATCGATCATCAGACGAGCCGGGTTGAGTAGGAGAAAACCAAAATTCATCAGATCACCGGGAATATTGCCGAAGGTCCGTATCATCCGGTCCGTGTCGATGTCTTTCATCCAAACATGCAAAAGACCCTTATCCGTATCAAAGTTTGTCGGCGTGACGGTTGTGATTAAATTTTTGATCTTCTCCGGATGCTGCGCTGAATACATAACGCAAAATGAGCCGCCCATGCAGATGCCCATCAGGTTAACTTTTGGTACCTGATGCTTTTTACGGATAAAATCGATGATGTTGTTCAGGTAACCGTTGACATGATCGTCAATGGTCAGGAAGCGATCCTTACGCGTCGGGTAGCCCCAGTCCACCATGTACAGGTCAATGCCTTCCTGCAGAAATGTTTTCACCACGCTTCGATCCGGCTGCAAATCCAGCATGGTTTCACGGTTGATCAGCGCGTAAACCACCAGCAGGGGGGTTTTTAACTTGTTTTCCGCATTTTCATTGCGGAAGTAATGTTTCAGGCGGACCCGATCTTCTTCATAGACAATTTCATGAGGTGTTGAGCCGAGTTCGTAATTGAGCTCGCCCAGCAAAACGTCGGAAGCTTTGGAAGTGCGCTTTTGAGCCTTTTCCGCATCCTCGGCCATTCGCTCCAGTATTAGGTTTATAGGAATTCTTGTTGAATTCATGAAAAAATATTCCTTCCAAAAATCATCGGTTCTCTCCAACCAAGCTGGAGATGAACGGCTACTTTACAACAGTCAGAGTATTGGATGAAATACCGACTTGCTTTTCCAGTTCTTTCACTCGCTTTTTAAGCAGGTGGAATTCCTTGTAGAGGTCGTCTATGTCCCTCTGTGTCACAACAGGCATCAATTGGAGAAAATCGCGCAAGGCGTCATTTTTGGCGATGAGGAAATCCTCCAACCTGTTGAGTGTTCGATGCAGCGTGTCAGTGTATTCTTTGGATTTGAACAAATTCATATAGTGGCCTTCTAGAATCTTCAGCCACATTCCGTAACTTTCTTTTGTCTGGCTGGGTAAATTGCCTTCGTCTGCCATCTGCTGTAGTTTTTCCTGAAGTACTTTGAAAGACTTTTCCAGCGGCAGATACAAGATGGAAAGAAATTCGGCCAACGTCGTTTCAAAGAGATTGTGCTTATCCAGCATTTCATTAAAGCGTTCCTGATAAAAACGTGTCAGGCCCAGCGGCGGGATTTTCAGGTATTGACGCAGCTCTTTTTCATAGACATCGGTTAGGGCTCTAAAAACTTCCTGATCCAGATTATCAAAGTTATAGGCTTCCGTGCGCTTGCCGATGTTACCTGCCTTTTCCATGAGATGGTTTTGTATTTGCATTGCTGCGTCAAAGCCGGATCTGGCCATTTTAAGAACAATTTCCGGTAGAGCACTGACAGAACTGGCGGCCGCCGAGGCAGATTCCGGTTCACTCATCATCCGGGTAAAAGATTTGAGCAGATTTAAATTTGTTTCCATCTGCTGTGTGAAACGGTTCTGGATGGCATTTTGTGTTTTAAATGTGGAATCCGAAGCGGAATCCGCATTGGTTGGCATTGTGTTTGCCAAATTGAGCCACATATCCGTGACCGTCTTCATCCAGGGGAAAATAGGGAATTCATTGAAAGGAGATGATTTGTCGTCGTCCGCCATGGCCACCTCTTATTTGTCAATAACCGGCATATCGGCAAAAAGGGTTGAATCAGTTAAATTAAAGAATAGAACAAATAACAACGATTTCTAAAACGCTGACGGATGATGGTCGGGGGTTGTGCTTTGCTGATTAACCATAATCCTGACGATAGTCATACCCGTAAAAGTGATCTTTTTGTAATATAGAAGACAATGTTTGTCAATATATTTTGGCACATACGAGACGAAGCTTTCCCGGAATGCCGATGGAAAAAGATGCAAGAATTAAAAGATCTCCGATTGTGCCTTTTGATTCCTCTGCGGCCGGTATGACATTTATTAGAATATTAACGAGGCGATCATTTGTCAGTTTTTATTTTTTCTGAACAAAGTAAGTTCGGCCAGTCCAGTTGTGGAAAGACGCTATTCAATGGATGGTCATCATCGACCAAATGATGTTCCAGATGGTTGAATGTTTTCTCGGCAATCCTTTTAACAGCATAAGGATTGACAACGTCGTCTCGTGTGCCATGGTAAATGATTACCGGGAGTTGCAGTTTATGATTTACCGCGTTTTCAAACCCTTCTAAAATCAGCGCGGGGGCGAGCAGAATCAGCTTCTTTACACGCGGTTCTTCATCCAATGCAAAGCGAGCCGCCATCAGGCCGCCGAAGCTTGATCCCACAAGCATCAGATTATCCTTATCCTTCAGAACCCGTTTCAGTTTAAGCATCCGGGTCTCGAAATCGCCCGCGTAATCTTCAATAATCATTTCCGGAAACAGTTTCCGGAAATATTGCGCTTTATTTCCCTGAGATGTACTTTCCAGACCGTGAATAAAAACAAGCGTGTACTTCATTGTTTTAACCTCTGATGTTTTTCTGGACATTGTTAATTTGATATTGCCGGGATTATGCCATTGTGTTACACCTTGCGCAACAGTATTTTCAAAAAGGAGATAAAAAAATGGCTTTGGTATTACCTTTTAAGGCGGTTCGTCCGGTGGCGAAATATGCGTCGCAGGTTGCAGCGTTGCCGTACGATGTGATGACCCGGGAAGAAGGACAAAAGGCGGTGGCAGGCCGTCCGCTCAGCTTTATGCGTGTGGAAAAATCGGAAATTGACGTGCCGGATGGCACGAGACCTGATGATCTTCGAATTTACGAAACGGCCAGGCGTAATTTCGGCAAATTAAGAGAAGAGGGCATCCTCAAGCAGGATGAATTTCCCTTTTATTATGTCTATCGTCAGCAGATGGGAGCCCAGATACAGACCGGCATTGTCGGGGTCATGAGCGCCGCCGAGTATGATGAAGGAAAGATCAAGAAGCATGAGCTGACGCGTCAAGACAAAGAAGAAGACCGCATTCGCCATGTCGATATGGTTAATGCGCAGACCGGTCCCGTGTTCATCAGCTACATGGCGCGTCCCCGCATTAACGCGATTGTGGAAAAGATTGTTGCAGGATTGCCGGAATATGATTTTACCGCCGAAGATGGTGTGGTCCATACCGCCTGGGTGGTGGCCGATACTGCCGATATTGAAGCGATCAAAGTCGAGTTTGCGCAGGTTGACGCCCTGTATATCGCCGACGGGCACCACCGCGCCGCCGCCGGTTCCACCATTGCACGCAATCGCCGCAAATCCGGCGTAACGCAGGAATCGGATATGGTGATGGCCGTATTTTTTCCGCACAATCAATTGAGGGTGATGGATTACAACCGGGCTGTGAAAGATTTGCATGGTTTGACTGCGGAACAGTTCTTGGAAAGGATCAGCGCTAAATTTAACGTTACGAAAAACTTTACCGCAAAATCACCGCAGCGTCTGCATGATTTCGGGATGTATTTGGGCGGCCACTGGTATTGCATCACCATCAAAGACGGCGCTTATGACGCCAAGGATCCGGTGGCCAGCTTGGACGCGGCCATTTTGCAGGATCACCTGCTAGCGCCTGTTTTGGGCATTGCCGATCCGCGCACTGACGACCGGATAAAATTTATCGGCGGTATTCGGGGCATGGCGGAACTCGAAAAGCTGGTGGATCAGGATGGCTTTGCCGTGGCGTTTTCGCTCTATCCCACAACGATGGAGCAGATTATGAAGGTTGCCGATGCCGGTGCGATCATGCCGCCCAAGTCCACCTGGTTTGAGCCCAAGCTCCGTAGCGGTCTGTTTGTTCACGCCCTATAATAAAGGAGGATATGATGAAAAAGATTCAACTGTATGGTTTGACATTGCTTATTTTGATGGCGGCTATCAGCATTTCAGGATGCGCCACAACGGGGATTTACTCCGTCAATATCGCATATGAAGCGGAAAATGCTGTTGTTCCATCCTACCTGCAAGCGGATCAAAAAACTTTGCAGTCAATTATCGGGGTGGCTGAATTCACCGACACGCGTAAAATAGACGACCCGCTGGTGATTGGGCGAGTCATTGAAAAAAACGGTACGAAGGTGCTGGTTCTGCCGAAATACAACCGGCCGACAAATGCTGTTGCCCAGGGGATCAGGCAGTATTTAAGAAAAGCCGGATATAATGTATCCGGTGTTGGCGAAAAATGGGATTTACGCGAAGGAACGATTGCGAAGGTCGCTAACAGCAAAATTCTGATCGGCGGTGCGATTGAAGAGATCGAAATCAACTGTCGTCGGGCGTTTCCAACCAATTCTTACACAACAAAAATAAAACTGACCATTTACCTGGCGGATACGGTCAATAAAAGAATATTGCACCGCGCAACCGTGGAAGCCACAACATCGCTCGAGCATGTATCTTTCTCTGAGGACCGGTTGGGAAATCAGGCCAGTATGGCCCTGGGTGACGGGATAGAAAAAATATTTGAAAAACGGGAACTCGCTCAAGCTATTCAGGAAGCTCTCAAACGCTAGTGGGGAGTTAGGCGGAGGAAGGCTCAGCGCGCGGTGGCAACTACTACCTGTTATCATGATGAGGAGTAATCATTATGAGCGCAGAAGGCAAAACCGGATTTCATAAAATTCTGTCCATCTTCATGGAGAAAACCTGGTATCATTAATGCCATGACAGTGCCCGCCTCTTATGGCGAACAGTTTTATGTGTTACGGACGCTCCGTAATAGGATTCAGCGTGCGCTGTCGCAGTGATGATAAAGGCTGTATGTTTAATCGATCAACGTGAACCATTCATGAGTAAATTTATTGATCGGGCAAAGCGCGAAATAGCTTATTACAGAGCATTGATCGCCCATCCGGAAACCCCGAAGCTTGCCCGTTGTCTGGTCGGTGGCGCTCTGGCCTACATGCTGTCGCCGGTTGATCTGATTCCGGACTGGATTCCGGTTCTTGGGTACCTAGACGACTTGCTGATCGTTCCGGCTTTAATCTATACGGCGCTGATGATCATACCGGCGACTGTGAAAAAAGAGTGCCGGGAGAAGACGGCAAGTCACACAGCAAGTGGAAGGAACGTAGCAGGAAAACCCGGTTGAAGATTACCCCTGGGGAGAAATATATGAAAATACTCAACACAGCACCCCTGTCCGATGTCGTATTGAAAAGCCTTATCGAAACAAAATCGCAGGGTTTTTCGTTTACCGTTGTGGATGCTCACAACATGTCTGAAGAAAAACTCGTAGCGGAAATTGCTGATGCGGATATTCTGTTGGGTGACTACACCGGTAGCACACCCATCACCCGCCGGGTTATTCAGGCGGCAAAAAATCTTAAACTTATTCAGCAGCCCAGCGTGGGCTACAACCATATCGATGTGCCTGCCTGTAAGGAGGCAGGCATTCCACTGGCCAACACGCCCGGCGCCAACGACATTGGCGTGGCCGAACACACCATCATGCTGGCAATGGCCTGCTTGAAGTATCTGCCTTTTTACAATGCCAAAACACATCAAGGGGAGTGGCTCTTTACCTATGCGCAGAGAACCGGCGTTTTTGAACTGAACGGTAAAACGTATGGATTGCTGGGTATGGGCCGCACCGCCCGCGCCGTGGCCGAAAGGCTGGTACCCTTCGGCGTCAAACTGCTTTATTACGACATTGTCCGGCTTAGTGCGGAAGATGAAAAAAAGTATCAGGCTGTTTACTCACCGCTGGAAGACATTCTGAAAACAGCCGACGTGGTCAGCCTCCACCTTCCTCTGCTGGAGGCAACCACCAAAATCATCAACGCGGAAAAGTTGGCGCTGATCAAACCCTCGGCAGTTCTCATTAACGTCGGTCGCGGCGCACTGGTGGATGAAGAGGCGCTGGCCGAGGCCCTGCGCGCCAAAAAAATAGCGATGGCCGCTGTGGATGTCTTTGTTGAAGAACCGCCTCCCCAAAATCATCCGCTCTTCGGATTGGAAAATGCAATTCTCACACCGCATCTGGCAGGCTCCACGCGAGAATCCGGCGGTCGCATTATCAACATGGCCATGGACAATGTGATTCGCGTAATAAAAGGCGAAAAACCCCTCTGGGTGTTGAATCTTTGACGGCAATAGAATAAATTAAATCGAGAAAGAAATCGTTCAATTTAAAGGGAGGCGCCTAAATGATCAAAACTTCCGTAACGCCAAAGGATATAAAAATGGCCAAACGTTGTGTCACATGTCCCGTATGCTCGCATGCAAGAAAGAAACAGCGCGGGATCGCTTTCTGGTTTGTCAAGAATATCGAGAATGGTAGATGCCCATACTGCGCGGCTTATGAAAGGGTTTATGGGAAAAAGGCCCATGAAGCCTAAGGTACATATGCCTAGTCTCATCTTTAATCTTAAAAATTGTATGAGATGAGCAATGTCTCGGCATCTTTATTTCAGGCTCTCTTTCTTGCTGGTTTTGTTCTTTTCGCTGGGCGCATAAACATCCGTTCTCGGTTTCTAAAGATACCTAATTATCGAAACAACACCCTGCATTGTGTGATTAAGATTTCCTTGACGGATAAGACTGCGTTCCCTATACTGCGCGTCACAAGAGGAAGTTCTTGTCAAAAACTCTTTAGTGGTCCAATGTTTGAACATGCAGGACCTTCAAGCGTCAGGCAACCGAATGGCAAGGTGAGGTGCTCATCTATTTAGGTTGACCGGCTGTAGGAGACAGAGGGAGTGTAACGGAGGATCGGCTATGTATGTAGAGAAAGAAGACCATCTCGAAAAATTTAAAAAACTCTACCCGGAAAAATTCATCTCCGAAGAAACGCTGTTCGGACGCATACGCCGCGGCAATTCCATCTTCGTCGGCACCGCCTGCGGCGAGCCGCAGCATCTTCTAGCCTCACTCGTCAACTACGTGGAGAACGCGTCGCACACCATCTACGGAACGCAGATCATTCACGTTTGGACCCTTGGCGTGGCCCCTTACGCCAAAAAGAAGTTCAAGATGAATTTCCGCCACAACTCGTTCTTCATAAGTGACAGCTCCCGGCAATCAATAAACGAGGGGATGGCGGATTACACACCGGTCTTTCTTTCTGAAATACCCACGCTTTTCCGCAGCGGAATTATTACCATCGATGTTGCGCTGGTGCAGCTCTCCCCGCCCGATGCCGACGGGCTCATGAGCCTGGGTGTAAGTGTGGACATCGTGAAGTCTGCCATCGAGCAGGCTCGTCTCGTCGTTGCGCAGGTGAACTCGCACATGCCCCGCGTTCGTGGTGACTCGCTTGTGGACATCCATGACGTTGACGTCATCATACCCTACGACGAACCGATCCTGGAATACACTACCGAACCCCCTGGTGAGGTCACGGAGAAGATCGGCGGATATGTGGCGCGCATCGTACAGGACGGTGACACCATCCAGGTAGGTTATGGTACCATGCCCAATGCCATCCTTACCCACCTTTCGGGCAAGCGAGACCTCGGTGTACACACAGAGCTCCTTTCCGACGGCATCATAGATCTCATGAAAAAAGGCGTGGTGACCAACGCGAAAAAATCCCTGGACCGTAAAAAGACCGTTGCCTCATTCTGCATGGGGAGTCGCGATACCTACAAGTTCCTAGAAAACAACCCGGCATTCGACTTCCGGCCAATTGACTATACCAACAGCCTCTTTGTCATCGGGCGACAGGCCAACATGACCGCCATCAACTCCGCGCTGGAGATAGATCTCACAGGGCAAGCTACTGCGGAATCGATCGGAGAGATCTTTTATAGTGGTGTGGGCGGACAGGCTGATTTCATGCGCGGTTCAGCGCTTGCGCCGGGTGGCAAGTCCATCCTGGCCATGCGTTCCACCTCCACCGACGAGTCCCATTCACGGATTGTCCCGTCCCTATCCGGCGGCGCCTCCACCACGCTTATTCGCGGAGACGTGCATTACGTCGTGACGGAATATGGGACGGCCTATCTGCACGGGAAGAATATCCGCGAGCGCGCCATGGCCCTCATCTCTATCGCACACCCCAAGTTCCGTCCCTGGCTCATCGAGAAGGCCAGAGAACGAGGCCTCATTTACCGGGATCAGGCGTTCATTCCCGGCGCGGCGGGCAACTATCCCGAGCGGTTGGAAACCTACCGCTCAACGAGGACCGGCCTACCACTCTTCCTTCGTCCGGTGAAGATCAGCGATGAAGATTTTATTAAAGGCTTCCTCTACTCCCTCTCCGATAAAAGCATCTACACGCGGTTCTTCGCTAACATGATCCACATGCCTCATAACATCCTTCAGAAATATGTTGTCATCGATTACTCGAAGGAGGTTCTGATGCTTGCCATAATCGAGCGGCAGGGTGTGGAAGAGATAGCAGGCATCGGTCAGTACATCATTGATAGAGATACGCACACGGCCGCCGCCGCCTTCCTGGTTGGAGACACCTGGCAGAACCGCGGTGTCGGCATCGTGCTGCTGGAATACCTTACCGAAATCGCAAAGAAGGAAGGGCTCCTGGGTTTCTCGGCCACGGTTCTGGCGGAGAACAAGGCCATGCTTCACCTCTTCGAAAGCATGGATTTTCAAAT
>CAZOPH010000003.1:0-64075 GCA_964581635.1 uncultured Smithella sp. | reverse complement strand
TGAAGCAGATTTTCGAAAATATAACCATGGACCATCTGAAATTTGTCGGCACGCACGCCTCCAACTATCTGCCCATTACCGGTACGCTGCAGAAAGACAAACAAAAAATGATTGCTCTGGTGGATAAGGTTCTGTCTGAACGGGACGAAAAACTGCTCAGACCGGATTCTCTGCGGGGCCTGTAAAGAAGGATCTTCCTCCCATATCGATTTATGCCAATCACTTGTAATGCCCATTGAATGTAGAGGTTGATCAGGGTTTAGCCAGATTGACGATTTAAAAGAACTTGAACCAACTATAAGGTTTTCGGCTGTTTAAATAATTTTTGTTGTGATCGTTTTGATAGGCTTCTTTTTCAAAGGCAATATTCCGGTAGGCGTTTCCTTTACAAAATAATCGAATCAACCATTCGATCAGATACCAGAGATAAAAGAAGACAAATAACATTTCTCTCATTTGCGCTGTATGGATGGCTTCGTGATTAACGGTTTGGGAAGAAAGTTTTATGCCTTTCGGTGCGAATAAGATTCCGAAAAGATTGATGGCCGCAAATCGATGTAGCGGAATCATCTTAGTGAAAATAATTTTCATGGCTCTGCGATAACCCGGTTTGTCAGGGTTCCGATCTTTTCAATTTCGACGCTGACGACATCGCCATCCCTGAGAAACAAGGGCGGCTGGCGCGTAAATCCGACACCTTCCGGTGTGCCGGTCAAAATCACTGTGCCGGGCAGAAGTGTCATCGAGCAACTCAGGTTACTGACGATGTCCGAAATGTTGAAAATCATTTCCGATGTTCGTGATTCCTGAACGGTCTGATTGTTGAGCAGGCAGCGAATGCCCAGATCATTGGGATTGTCGATTTCATCCTTCGTAACAATCCAGGGGCCGAGCGGGCAGAAGGTGTCAAAGCTTTTTCCCCTGGCCCACTGTCCCTTCTGCTTTTCAAATTGCCAGTCTCGTGCGCTTACGTCGTTCGCGCAGGTGTAGCCCAGTATATAGTCCATGGCTTCCCGGGGCACAATGTTTTTTGCTTTCTTTCCGATTAGGACAGCCAACTCCGCCTCATAGTCCACAAAATCAGCCCCCGCATCAGGCAGGAGAATGGATTCCTTGTGTCCAATAATACTGCTGGTTGCCTTGATAAATAAGATCGGCTGATCCGGATAGGACATCGCGGTTTCATCGCCGTGCTTTTTGTAGTTAATACCCAGCGCAAGAATATTGACCGGGACGACGGGAGGAAGCAATTGCCTGATTTTTGCATCTTCGTAGCTGAATTGGTAAGACCCCCAAAGATCGCCTTCGATGATTTTTGCTGATTCGGGATGGTCTGAAGAGTAAACGCCATAAAATATGTCCTGACGTTCTGAAACAAAACGGATGATTTTCATTCGGTCTCCTGATTTAATTATTATGAACCGGCTTGACTATTTCCTCATTTACCATAGTTCCTTTTCCAGGATTTCATTGAATTTTAAAAATACTTTGCGGTCGCTTAAAATGGACGTATGATCGCAGTTGAAAGCGAAGGTCGCGACGGCGCTGGTGACGGCCCGATCATCCGTGGCTGTACTTCCGCAGTGTTTGTCATTTTCACCGTAGAAAATATAATGGCGGATGTTCGGTGGCAGCCTGTTCTCCAGAGTGGTTTTGATGAAAGGACTTTGCGTTCCCAGATCCATCCAGACAGGAATGCTTTTGTGGATCAGAATCTGCGAGGCATCGGCTAAGCCGAATCCGCTCCAGGGTGTGGCAAATGTCACGAACAGCTTTATGAAATTATTTTGATTATCGGAGGCAAAGCGGGTCAGGAATGACCGGGTTGTCAGGCCGCCTACGCTATGGGCGACAATACCCATTTTCTGGAAGCCGTACTTTTTATGTAGCTCCCGTAGCTCTTCATTGAGCAGGGCTGCGGCGAGAGACAGACGAATGCCCGATGGATAATAAAAGAACCAGGGCTGATAACGGCTCTGGTCTAATCGCATATAAAGATATATCCAGTTCTGCGGGCTACCTTCCGTGCCGTGAACAAAGAGTATGGGAATTTTACGGGGACTGTATTCTCCAACCATATAGATGTGAGCGCCAAATACCTTCATAAAGGAGGATGGATGCCAGTAGCCTGTCTGTGCGTTTTCAGGCGAATAATATTCATGATAAATTTTTAATACCTGGCCATTATGCGTAATTTGCTTGACAACATCCTGTTTCTTCTTGAGGGCGGTTTCCCGAGAAAAATTTATTTGATTGCCGTTGGGTCTGGCGGTTCGGATTACGACGTCGGTGATCAGCTCGTTTTCACGAATGGATATTTCTTTTGGAGAAAAGAATGATCCATATACTCCGGATATTTCGTCATTCTCATATATTCCGTTATGGTTGTAGTCTGCGATGGTGTATAACTGATAGCGACCCTCGGGCAGGTAAAGCATGAATGCACCGGAATTATTGACGGCCAGATATTCGGCCGATTCTCCGCTGACATCCGCCAAACGATGTGCGATGATGAATGTGGAAACTTTGCCATTATCAGCGCCGGTAATTTGGCCTTTAATCACAGCGGAGTTATAAACCGTCGCGTTGTTGTCCCCTTTTGCATGAATAGCCTTTGACGCAACATCATCCCTTGCGGGGATGCTCAGATAACTGCAATTCATCAGGCTCGTCAGCATCAGACAGGCCAGCGTGATTATCCCCAGCAATTTTGAATAATCTGTTTGCCTGTTCATTCCTTCTTAATCCTCGTCTCCAGATATTCAACGGTCTTTTGTCGATTTCTTTTCCTGGCCAGATCAAGGGCGTTTTCGCCTACCGTGTTTTTCAGCTTCAAGTCTGCCTGATTTTCCACAAGGAAGGCAACCATATTTTCCGATCCATACTGTGCGGCCAGCATCAGAGGCGTCAGACCCTGTTGATCCTGAATATTGATAGGGGCATTCATTTTCACAAGCATGGAGACGATATCCGGCTGATTATAATAGGCCGCCAGATGCAGAGCCGTTTCACCGAATCCGTTTTGCAGATCAATGCCTTTTCCAGTTGCCAGCAAAAGGGGGATGCTGTCCCAACTCTTGTTGTATATAGACCACATTAGTGCCGCGTATCCGTGCCTGTCCTGCATGACCGGGTCAGCGCCCGCTTGCAGCAAGAATTCGACAAGGTTCGGATGACGTTCATTGACGGCAATCATCAGCGGAGTAAGACCGTCCTTGTCCTGCTGATTTATGTTCGCTTTCTTGATCAGGAAATACTCAGCCAGGTTTTCATGTCCATTTTGTATCGCATACATTAAGCCTGTCCATTGGTATTTGTCTCTTTCGTTGACATCAACGATTTTTTCTTCCACGAGGCACATGACGTTTGTAACATCGCCCTTTCTGCACGCTTCAAAGAACGAAGGTTTCGTCTCGGCACAGACGGCAGCCACGTCCTGTCGCTGCTTTATTTGCAGAGATGAACAGGCACAAATGAAAATGACGATGATCCATGCTATTGTTTTAAGGCTTAGACCGTACATGTAAGATAAACTCCTTAAACATGATACGTTCAATGATTACATAAACTTCTGTAGCACGACCCGCCAAGGAATTCAACTTTTAGTCAAGGGGATAATAGGCCTTGTCATATCGATGGGTTTTCCTGTATAAAAAAGTCAAAACAGTGCGTGTCATTTCAAAAATAGACGGCTGACAGCAACGCATAGTATTTTTATTGTATGGAGTTGGTGCTTTTTCAATGACGGATATTTTAAATTATATCAGTACCTGGTCGGTTCTCAAATGGGTGATTCTTGTCCTGATCGCCGGATTTATCGGCCAATTCGGCAAGATGTTTGCAGAAGCCATTATTGCCAGGATTCGTCTGCGCCGCACCAAGCAACATGAAATACCGGATGCGTTGAGGATGGCAGAGGTGCCATCCGTTTTACCCGATGATGCTCCGCAAATAGAATTACCCCAAAAGACCTCTGTGTCTGCGGCAATTCCGGACAAGAAAGCACTGAAGGCCATGGCAAAAGCCAGGAAGAAAGAGGCGAAAAAGAAATTAGACTAATCAATTTTGGGTGGAAAAATAAATTGATTCTCCTGGGATGACTGCTTTTTGCTGCCTGCGTAAAGCTCATATTCCAGCAGGCGGCATTCGATTTCACCATTGTAAAAAGCCATCCGACGCTTGGTGCGTAACCCCACTTTTTTTATCATGTCCAAATTGCCGGTGAAAATATAGCCGCGATAGCCCCGGCTGATGCTTTTGAACCAATCGCCGCAGCTTTCGTAGAGCGCCTCCAATCGTTGCAGAGAGTTGGGATGGTTGCTTTTATGAACCAGGTCGGCGGCCTTGCGGAGAATGACTTTCTGACCCGGCGCGATTTCTTTCTTTCGGTCGGGACGCAGCGTTTGAATTTTGAGAGGTTCCATACGCTCGCCGTAGGGAGGATTCATCATGATGATGCCGCCTCCTCCCGAAATGGATGTTTCTTGAAAAGAGCAGGTCGCAAATTCGATCAGAAGATCAACGCCCGCCGTTTTCGCGTTTTGGCGTGCCGCCTGCACGGCTGCAGCGTCAATATCTGTGGCGAGAATTTTCGACGGTAATGTTTTTTTGGATTCCATACGGGCTTTTTTGCGCATCCCCTGCCAGAGTTCATAGGGGAAATCTTTAATGTACATAAAACCGTAATTGTTGCGTCCCAGTCCCGGTGCACGATTGAGCGCGATCAGGGCCGCTTCAATGGCCAGCGTTCCACTGCCGCACATCGGGTTGACAAAAGGCGTCCTGCCCTGCCATTCCGTTGCCAGAATCAAAGCCGCCGCCAGGGTTTCCTGCATCGGCGCGGCCAGCGGTATCTTGCGATAGCCGCGCAGCGAAAGTCGATCACCGGAGGTGTCGATATAAACCATCGCCTGATCATTACGCCAGTAAACGTGAATAACGGCCTTGTCTTTTTCCGGGCCGGAATCAGGCCGGATGCCGCTCTTTTCCCGGATTCGGTCAACGATGGCGTCCTTAGCCTTGAGGTTGACAAAGCGCGAATCGGTCACCAGGGAATTATCTACAACCGACGTGACGCAAACATAAGCGTTGGGGCCGGAATCGTGCAGGAGTGTCTCCCAGGGTATGGCATTGATGCGTTCATAAAGAGCGCCGGGAGAAATAACTTTGAATATTTGCAATTGATACAGGACGCGCTGGGCTGTGCGCAAATGAAGATTCAGCAGCATCGTGTCTGTGAGCGTTCCTTCAGTTGAAATGGCGGTATCCATTTCATGCAGGATCGGGAATCCCAATGCTGCGATTTCCGCCTTCAAATAAGGCGCAACGCCTTTCGGACAGGTCACCAGGATTCTGCTTTTCTTATTCCAGATCGACATGGCTGACCTTTAACATAGGATCTGGTAATTGGCAATCGAATGACGTGATCATCTCCGGAACTTGCCGGTTTCCTATCAATCGGTCAATAAGATGCTCACGAAGGTGTCTGCTTTTCGGCAGCAAATGGTGGCAGTGGGCATTGGAGCGCGAGCGCGATGACACGCAGGAGCTCCCCTTCTTCAACCGTCACAGTTTTGTCCGCAAAGACGCAGTGTGCGCAGGCGTCGATAACCGATTCTCTGATTTTAAAGGACGCTGCGTTCAGATCGGTAAGTGCCTTGTTCACGCTTGCGTAGGAAGCGTTATCTTTAAAAGCAAAAACGGGTTTGCGTGCGGCCAGTTCCGGAATCCTGGAAAGGCCTGTTTGAAAGGCATTCTCCGCTTGAATTTTGTTGCTTGTATGTCCGGCACAGGCCAGCGCCCCGAGCAGTGTGATAATGTCCAAACCAACCTGGGAATATGAAAAGAGCGTGACACTTGGAAAGAGCTTTTCGGATGGATTAAGATATTTGTCTAAAATCCATTGAACGGATAATTCAAAAAGACTCATTTGTCCATCGGCGTTAATGAACGAATGGAGGATCAATAAAAAATTTCTTTTTTCCATGCTTGTTAATCCCATGAGTGCCGGTATGGCCAGTTCGATTAATGGCAGTCGGAGGTCTTGTTGCAGACCCGATAATTGTCCGTCGATTTTCACGACACGGTCCGCCTGACCTTGCAAGACCATTGCTCTGTCTAGAGCGGACACCTGCGCTTCACGCCGTGCCGCGTCGGTATCCATCAAAAGAGCATAAATGATGCAAGCAGCGCCCTGGGGTGTCTTCACGGCTTTGATAATGTCCTCCGGTATGGATTGGAGAAGGGTCTGGCTCTTTTCAATATTTTCTTTGAACGGATTTCCGACACGATGAATTATTTCCGCGGGAATGAGATTCAGGAAAGACGATCCGGGTGGAATGTGGCGTGTGGTGCCCCAGAAGGGGGTTGAATACTCCGGTTTGGCTGTAAGCCGGTCATTTTCCATTTTTATGAATTTGCCGTCAAATAAAGGATCCAGAAGCCGGATGCGTTCAGTCAGCGGCGGATGTGTGGCCAGAAAAGGGAATATCTCATCGGGATGACTTTCGCCGAAGAACAAGTGGCTGGCCTGTCTGGCGCTGGCCGATTGAATACGCGAGCCGAAAGCGGAACCCCCGATTTTCTTTAGGGCGCCCGCCAATCCCAGCGGATTGCGCGTGAACTGAACGGAGGATGCGTCTGCCAGGAATTCCTTCTGACGAGCTACGGCACATTGCATCAGCCTGCCCAAAAAGGTTCCCATGTAACCGATCACGATCAGGCAAACCCCTCCGGCGATGATTGGTAAACCCAATCTGAGGGAGAGGCGTCCCTGTGATATAATTTTTCTTCCGACGATTCCCATAAAAAGGATGCCGAAAAGGATACCGATCAACTGAACATTGAGTCGGGAGTCACCGTTTAAGATGTGACTGAACTCATGGCCGATAACGCCCTGCAATTCATCGCGTTTAAGCTTCATGAGCGCTCCATGAGTGACGGCCACTGCTGCATCGTCAAGTTCAAGCCCTGCGGCAAATGCGTTGATGTTATGTTCCGAATCCAGCACATAGACCTGCGGGACGGGAATGCCGGAGGCAATGGCCATTTCTTCCACAACATTGATCAGACGGCGTTCGGTCTGATCGGTTGTTCCGGTGCTGATTTTTCGTCCACCCAGCATTTCAGCCACGGCGCCGCCGCCTTTCTGTAGAGTGTCCATTTTGACCACGCTGGCAGTTAGAATGACGATGACAATGGCCATGGCCGTAAAAAGAAAAAACGCCGGGTCAAAAAAGGTAAAAGTTGAAAGTATTTGCTGGTAGTTTTGCGCCGAGCCGGCGTTAAAAGGACTGAATGTCTGAGTGCTGATATATAAATACCAGGCAAAACGAATCGCCAGCGTGGTGACTACAACAATAACAAACACCGCAAAAGCAAATAGAATCATCTGATTCCGGCAGCTTTTGCGGGCCTGCTCCTGCCTGGCAAAAAAGTTAGTCGAACGGGTAACGGTCATTTTAAGAAATCAATCGCGTCAGTCCGCGGATCTTCAGGTAAAGGAAACTTTAGGTGCTGTCCGCTCTTCGGCTTTTTCCACGGCTTCCAGCAGGGCGGCCGTTTGGAAATTAAAGGTTGACGATATCACATTGTTCGGAAACTGTTCCCGCTTCGTATTGTAATCGGTCACGGCGTCATTATAGGCCTGACGCGCGAAGCTGATTTTATTCTCCGTAGAGGTCAGTTCTTCCATCAGATCGCTGATGGTTTTGTTAGCCTTTAAGTCGGGGTAAGATTCCACAACCGCCAGCAGCTTGGAAAGTAAGCCGGAAAGCGAACCTTCCGCCCGGGTCAGTCCCGCCATGGCCGCGGCGTCACCGGGAGAAGCCGCTGCAACTTTACTGGCGTCGAAAGCTGTCTGGCGTGCTTTGATGACGGCTTCCAGCGTTCCACGTTCATGCGCCAGATAACCCTTGGCGGCTTCCACCAGGTTGGGAATCAGATCATAGCGGCGTTTCAACTGAATATCGATCTGGGTGTAGGCGTTCATGTAAAGATTGCGCAGCGCAATCAGGTTATTGTAAATTCCGACAAAATAGAAAGCGACGGCAGCGATGATGACGACCAGAACGATCAATGGAATCATTTTTAATCCTCCTTGTTTGAAGACGCCAGGTAGCGCCGGTCTTGGGACAGGATTCTCTATTGTTGGTTCAGCTTTTGTTTTTCTTGATATCCCCGGAGATGACCAGATTATCCCGGTGGATGACTTCATCATAATCTTTGTGACCCAGAACGGATAATATCTGTGGTGTTTTCAATCCCATAATCTTGCTGATGTCACCGGCGCTGTAATTGACAAGCCCCTTGGCCAGGAGATTTCCCTCACGGTCAAGGCAGTTAACGGGATCGCCTGTGGCAAACTCTCCCTCCACGGCGGTAATGCCGGAGGGTAGAAGGCTTTTGCCTTTTTCCAGCAACGCTTTCTTTGCGCCGTCATCCACGATCAATCTTCCGCGGGGACGCAGTGTAAATGCAATCCAGTATTTCCTGCTCGCGAGGCGTGAAGTTTGCGGCAAAAACAACGTGCCGACTTCTTTTCCCAGCATAATATCCGAAAGAATATTTTTTCTTTTTCCCGGCGCGATGATGCAGGGAATACCGATGGACGTAACTTTTTTGGCTGCAATAATCTTGCTTTTCATGCCGCCCGTGCCGACGGACGACGTCTCTGTGGTCGCGGCAGCTTCGATTTCGTCGGTGATCTCGCAAACGAGCGGGATGAGCTTTGCTTTTTTGAATTGCGACGGGTTGCAGTCGTAAAGTCCGTCGGTTGCGGTTAAGTTGATAAATAAATCCGCCTCGATGACATTGGCGATCATTGCGGCGAGATTGTCGTTGTCGCCGAATTTGATTTCATCGACGGCGACGGAGTCATTTTCATTGATGATCGGTGTGACGTGCCATTCCATCAGCGTGGAAATCGTGTTACGGATGTTCAGGTATCTCTGCCGGTCGGTCAGGTCTGCGAGGGTCAGCAGAATCTGGGCAACATACAAATTGTTTTTTTCAAAGGATTTAGAATAAATTCGCATGAGCCTTCCCTGGCCGACGGCCGCTGCCGCCTGTTTTTCAGGAATGCTCCTCAGTTTGCCCGAGATGTTCAGACGATGTTTACCCGACGCGATAGCCCCGGAGGTGACCAGGACGATTGAGAAGCCTCTGCGTGTCATATCGCACATTTCCTGAGCCAGGGAATCGATGATTTTCAAATCCAGGCCATCTGCGCCGGTGAGCACTGCCGAGCCGATTTTGACAAGTATTTTTTTGGTATGAGTCAGTATATTTTGACGATAGCTATTCGTGATCATCCGGGATGTCCGTTTTGCTTAACAGAGTAACCATTAATTTTATAATTTCCTGTGTTCCTTCGCCGGTTACAGCAGAAAACGCATGCAGCATTATCCCTTTTTTTTTGAATCGCGCAACTTCTTTTTTGACCCGAGCTTTTACGTAAGGAAGATCAATTTTGTTGATGGCCACGATTTGCGGTTTATCCAGGAGCTGTGGATTGTAGTGTCCGAGTTCATCATTAATGGCTGTGAAATTTTTCCACGCGTCGATATCCGGTTCTATGGAAATATCAATGATGTGAAAAAGCAAAGAAGTTCTTTCCACGTGTTTAAGAAACTGAATACCCATGCCTTGTCCTTCGTGCGCCCCGGCAATTAGACCGGGAATGTCGGCCATAACAAAGCTTCGGCTGTCCGCGTATTTGACCACGCCCAGATGCGGTGTCAGGGTGGTGAAAGGATAGTCGGCAATTTTGGGTTTGGCTGCAGAGACCCGCGAGATAAACGTGGACTTTCCCGCGTTGGGAAAACCGATGAGACCGACATCCGCCAGCAGTTTGAGCTCCATCTTGAGCCAGCGTTCCTCGCCTTCCATTCCTTCCTGAGCGAAGCGGGGTGTTTGGTGTGTTGAAGTTGTAAAATGGGCATTGCCCTTACCACCGATGCCCCCCTTAGCTACGATAAAGGTTTGTCCCAGTTCGGATAGATCAGCCAGGATTTCACTGGTTTCAAAATCTTTCACAATGGTTCCGGGTGGAACAATAACCTCCAGGTCCTCCGCGCTGCGGCCGGTGCGGTTGTTGCCGGAGCCGTGGCCGCCGTTTTTGGCCATGTGATGCTGCTGGTATTTTAAATCCAGCAGGGTGTGGTGGCTTCGCGCTGCGCGTAAAATCACATTGCCACCCTTGCCGCCGTCTCCGCCATCCGGTCCGCCCTTGGGGACAAACTTTTCCCGTCGGAAACTCACGCAGCCTGGTCCACCATGTCCGCCCTTTACAAATATTTTTGCTTCATCCACAAACTTCATTTTATTTTCCCTGATGCCAAAACCAAAGTAGGGAACGGTTTGGAACCGTTCCCTACAAGAGTGCAAGAAAAAAAGGCGCTTATCGTCTAAGCGCCTTTTTGTATTCAATCTTGAGTCGCCGGTTTAGGCCGCGGCGTAAACGCTAACCTTTTTTCGAGTTTTATCAAGTCTCTCATATTTCACGACGCCATTGATAAGCGCGAAAAGTGTAAAATCCTTGCCCAGGCCGACGTTGTTGCCCGGATGAATTTTGGTTCCTACCTGCCGCACGATAATGGATCCCGCATTGATGCTCTGGCCGCCATAAACTTTGACGCCGCGTCTTTGCGCATTGGAGTCTCTACCGTTGCGGGAGCTTCCCTGACCTTTTTTATGTGCCATGATGTCCTCCGCCTATATCGAAATATTCTTTATTTTCATACTGGTTAATGCCTGGCGATGCCCGGTCTTTTTGCGAAATCCCTTTCGGCGTTTCATTTTACCGATAATCAGTTTCGGACCTTTCGTCTGAGCGACGACTTCGCCTGTAACTTTGGCGCCTTCCACGAAAGGCTTGCCGACTTTCACGGTTTTATCATCCGACACCATCAGAACTTCATTAAAAACAACCTCGGTTCCTTTGTCTCCAGTCAGTTTTTCGACCAATAGGACATCACCCTCGCTGACCTTGTGTTGTTTTGATCCTGTTTTTATGATTGCGTACATATACTTATCCTTAGTTGACGTTAAGGTTGAAACTTATAGACAAATTACACCTGTTTGTCAATAAAATTTAGCTGTCTCATAAATATTTTCCAAAGACATCCACAAATGATGTTAATCTATTTATATCACTTGAATTATTTCCTTCTTGGAAGGAAGAAGTGAATGCGATATGGGAAAACATTTAGCCGATCCGGGAATCCCGAAAAAAAGCAGACGACGGGGTTTATAAGGCTAATCAAGGAATGTAAGCGCTAATAAAGTCGCTTGCATAAAGCAGACTCCGAAATGTAGGATATAATAGTAAATCTTGTTGGAGAGAACACAAGCAAAGGTGGAAGAGTGCAAAGAAATTTTCTCTATTTAATCATCGTCATCAATGTTTTATTTTTATCTGTGTCTTTCGGCTTTGCTAACGAACCACAGCGACAGCTGGTCGAAGAATTGTTGATTGCGGAAGGGCTCGATCCTTCCCAGGCGCAAAGTATCATGCAAGATCCCCGCATATCTATCCGTTCGGATATCGTCATAAAAAATCTTTTCTTTTCCAGTGCCAAAGGAACAGCCAGGAAACCTGAGATCATGGAGGTTGATCAGCGGCAAATCAGACGGGGAAGAGATTTTATGAAAAAGCATGCCGACGTTTTATCCGTTGTGAAAAGTCGTTTTGGCGCATCGTCCCAGATTATCACGGCCATTCTTATTATCGAGTCGAGGCTGGGAGCCTATCCGATGCGCTATAATGTGGTTAACGCTTACGTCAATCTGGCCTTTGTGTTGGATCCAGGTTATTGGAAAGAACTCCAGGAGCTTTATGCACATGCTTATCCGCAGCTTTATGACGAAGCAACCCTTACCCGAGCGAAACGAAAAGCGAAGTGGGCGGTGAGCGAGTTGTGTTATCTTGTTTATATCGCCAATCACTTGGGTATCGACCCATTGACCATGACCGGATCATTTTCCGGGGCATTGGGACCGGCGCAATTTATACCTTCTTCTTTCTGGATTTTCGGGATTGACGGTGACAGTGACGGTACGGCCAGCCCCTTTAACTTGGCGGACACGATCCTCAGCATGGGATGTTATTTGAAAAAATACGGTTGGCGGGAGGATGCTTCCCTTGAGCAAAAGCGCAAGGCGATCTGGTACTATAATCGCAGCGATGTCTATGTGAATACGGTTATGATGCTCTATGAAGAACTGGGGTGCTGAAATGCGTCCCAGTCTCACGGTTTCTATACTCTTACCAAGGATCAACGAAAGAATGCCGGACATCCTGAGGCTGACGGGCGGGAACGGAATTCAACCCCTGCAGAATCCACTTGCGGGTATCGGCCGGGTCGATGACCGCGTCGATTTCGAGGTAGGATGCCATGTTGATGGCCTTACCCCTTTCATACAGCTGGGCAACCAGGAATTCGTAGAGTTCTTCGCGTTTTTGTGGATCTTCCACGGCGGCCAGCTCTTTCTTGAAACCGGCTTTTACCGCGCCTTCTAGGCCCATTCCGCCGAATTCTCCGGTGGGCCAGGCCGCTGTAAAGAACGATTCATGAAACCCGCCTTTGGCCATGGCCATGGCGCCGAGACCATATCCCCTGCGCAATACAATGGTAAAATAAGGTACGGTGATGTGAGAGCCGATAACGAACATACGACAAACATGGCGCACCTGCGCGCGTTTTTCGATCTCCGGCCCAACCATAAAACCTGGGGTATCGCACAGCGACAGAACCGGCAGGCCATGTGCATTGCAGATCTGCATTACGCGAGCGACCTTGTCCGCGCCTTCCGCTTCAATGGCGCCGGCCATGTGCATGGGGTTGTTGGCGATGACGCCGAAGGGCCGTCCTTCTATGCGCAGCAGTCCCGTTACCATACCGGGGCCGAATTTGGGCCTGAGCTCCAGAAAAGTGTTCGTGTCGGCGATGGCTTTGATAACGTTGCGAACGTTATAAGCGCGCTTACGGCTCTCCGGAATGAGATTACGAAGGCGAATGGGATCGCCTGCTTCCCAGGAAGATGTTGCGCCCTGAAAATAAGAAAGATATTTTTTAGCTGTGGCAACTGCTTCCACATCGTCAGCTACTTCAATATCGACCACACCGTTTTGTGTTTGAACGTCCATTGGGCCGACTTCCTCCGGTTTGAAAACACCCAGGCCTCCGCCTTCAATCATAACCGGGCCGCCCATACCGATATTGGAATTCGTTGTCGCGATGATGACGTCGCAGCAGCCCAGAAGCGCAGCGTTTCCCGCAAAGCAGGGGCCGGATACGACGCCTACGACCGGCACATGACCGCTTAGTCTTGCAAACGAAGCGAACGTTCCTAAATCGAGTCCCGCCACCATAACGCCTGTCGCATCAACGTCGCCAGGTCTTCCGCCGCCACCTTCGCCGAAGAAGACTAACGGCAGGCGCTGCTCATAGGCCAGCTTCAGCATCCGGTCCATTTTTTTATGATTGAAAAACCCCTGGGTACCGGCCAAAACAGTATAGTCATATGCCAGGATCATGCAGCGCGTCTTGTCTTCGGGGAAAAGCACGCCGTTGACGAAGGCAACACCTGCAATCATGCCATCGGCCGGTGTCTTGGCAATCAAATCGTCGACGGATCGTCTTGTGCGTTGAGCGGCAATCGCCAACGCCCCATATTCGATGAAACTGTCTGGATCGCATAAGTCCTTAATGTTCGCACGTGCCGTGCGCTGGTTTTTTTGTTTTCTTTTTCTCACCGCATCGGGTCGGTTTTCATCCGTGCCGAAAGATTGCCTTTTGATCATTTCGGCCAGGTCCGTGCGGATCGGGTTTTGATCGGTGTGCTGATTTTCGGTGGATGCGCTTGTTGTTGTCGTCTCGTTGGTATGTTTGTTTGGTTCCATTTGCGTAATACTCTCCTGCTGATAATGAATCGATTTTCTTTTCAATGCATACAATAATCCAAGATGTATATCAAGAAATGCCTATAGATTTTATGGGACTTTTGTTTCCCTGAAAAACCGTCTCTCAGTCCTTAAAATATTTACGAAAATCTTGCCATATGCGTGTATAATCAGATCGCCGGTTAAAAGCTGAAAAAGATTTTAAAAAAGTATTGAGGAGTATGAATTTATGGATCTGAAGATAAATGACAAGATTGCTATTGTGACGGGTGGGGGAAACGGCATCGGCAAAGCCATTGCGATGCGTCTGGCTGACGAGGGGGTAGGGGTAATTGTTGCGGATTTAAATGGTGAAGCCGCGCAAAAAGTTATTGACGAAATTAAAGACAAAGGCGGAGATGGTTTGTTTGTGTCATGTGATGCAACAAAACCGGAAGATGTCGATGCTATGGTTCAAAAGACACTTGACGCGTACGGCGTCATCGATATTTTGGTCAATAACGTGGGCGGCGGCACGGGGATCGCATTGGTGGTTCAATCGCAAGTTGAGCACTGGGACAAGACCATCGAGATGAATCTGAAAAGCGCCTATCTCAGTTGCCGTGCTGTGGCCAAAGCAATGATTCCAAGGAAACAAGGACGCATGATCAGTATTTCGTCGGTCTCGGGTAAATCCGGCGAGCCGCTTCTGGGGTCCTACTGCGCGGCCAAATTTGGCGTGATCGGTCTGACACAGGTATTGGCTAAGGAACTGGCGCGCTATAACATCACCGTTAATGCTGTCTGTCCGGGATATGTCTATACGCCAGGGTGGGAAAAACTTGCGCAGGCGCTCAAGGACAGCCAGCCGGCTCTGGCCGATAAAAGTCTCCAGGAAATCTTTGAAGCGCGGGTCAAAGCAGTGACTCCGCTGAGAAGGCCTCAGACGGTTGAAGAAATAGCCGGGCTGGTGGCTTATCTGGCATCGGGTGACGCCGGTAGTATTACCGGCCAGGCCATCAGTATCGATGGCGGCGTGGTGATGGGATAAAAAATATCTGCAGTGACCTGCAGATATTTTAAGAATGATGGTCAGTTAATTTTACGCAATTATATCAAGTGTATCAAAAACAGAGAATCATGATTTTTGTTCACCTGTACGCCGGTGTGTTCATATCCTCAATCTTGATGACATCGGCCCCCATATCGGCAAGCATCATCGTGCCCAGCGGCCCGGGGTAGAGCCGGGTCAGATCAAGAATGCGAATCCCCTGCAAAGGACCGTTTTGAGGCTTTCTTTCCATGTTCCGATTTCTCCAGCAGTGGCGGGAATTTCCGGTATGGTAACATTCCCGCCACTGATTTTCGTCTTAAATCGCTTCGATTGTGGATGTTGGTTTCGATGTGATGTTGTAAGTGACGCTGACGACTTCGGGGATATCGTGGGTGATCTTTGCGGCGATCTTTTCCAGCACATCAAATGAAAGCCTCGTGGGCCTTGCAGTGCGCGCGTCCAGACTGTTCCAACAACGGATTTCGATCTGGTTGCCGAAAACCCTTTTGTTTTTGCGAATGCCTGTTACGCGGTCTTCATGCAAAATAGCCAGGTACTGAAACGCCTTGACGTCTTTGAGCGCTGCTTCAGTAATGGCGGTTGATTTCTGGATTAGGGCGATTTTTGCGGGCGTGACTTCGCCGATCACGCGGGCGGCGAGCGCCGGTCCGGGAAAGGGTATCCGGTCGAACATGCCGGGTGGCAGTCCCAGTCCTGCTCCGACTTTGCGCACACCGTCCTTGCGCAGCTCGATGAGCGGCTCCAGAATTTTGTATCCGAAGGCTTTTTGCGGATCGATGCCCAGTTGCTCAAATACATTATGCTGCCGTTTAATGCCGGCGACGGTTTCATCCACATCGGTCAGAATGGTGCCCTGCAGCAGGTACTGGGCTTTGCTTTTGATGACCAGCTTGCCAAAGACGTTTTTATAAAAGGTTTGCGTGATGGCTTCTCTTTTTTCTTCGGGATCGGTAATTCCTTTAAGGGCGGCGAAAAAAGCCTTGGACGCGTCCACTACGGTGACCTTAATTCCCAGTTTTTTAAAGGCAGCTGCCACTTTGGCTGGTTCGTTTTCCCGCATGATACCATTGTCGATGATATAGGTTTTCAGACGATTGCCCAGCGCCTTATGTCCCAAGGCGGTTACGACAGCGGAATCCACGCCACCGGACAAGGCATTGATGGCCAGGCCGTCGCCCACGGCTTCGCGGATTTTGCGAACCTGATCGTCAATAAATTTTTCCACATTCATATGACTTGCTTTTATTTCTTTCATTTTGATCATAGCGGCTCCTTTTGATGATGGAATAGGTTGCAAAATGATTTAAACGAAATTGCTTTGCATTTCAAGTATTAAAGAAAAATAGAACAAAATGATTGCCTGCCGTTCCTGTTCTTGAACATTTTGGTTGTAAATTTGACACGTTCGGTTTACAAATTAATAATGATGCAATGCTACCGTTCAAATTCTTTATTCTGATCTGAAAGGAGATTTTTATGGAACCGATTAGAATCATGCCCTGTCTGGATATGAAAAACGGAAGGGTAGTGAAGGGTGTTCATTTTGTCGATATTAAAGAAGCGGGTGATCCGGTGGAGAACGCCTCGTTTTATCAGGCTGAAGGCGCGGATGAACTGGCCATGCTGGACATTGCGGCCACGCTGGAAAACCGCAAGACACGTTTAGAATGGGTGAAGAAGGTTTCGGCCGTGTTGAGTATTCCGCTGACGGTTGGTGGCGGCATTTCTTCGATTGAGGATATCGAAATGGTGTTAGGCGCCGGAGCGAGCAAGGTGTCCATGAACAGCGCGGCGGTGAAAAATCCGGACTTGGTGAACCAGGCGGCAAAAAAATACGGCTCAGAGAAAATCACCGTAGCCATTGATGCGAAGAGAAACGTGGCGATGCCTTCCGGGTTTGAACTGGTCGTGTCCGGTGGCACACTGCCCATTGCCAAAGACGCGGTGACCTGGGCGAAAACCTGTCAGGAACTGGGCGCAGGGGTGATTTTGCCCACCAGTATGGACGGAGACGGTACCAAGGCGGGCTATGATATTCCCTTTACTAAAGCCATCTCTTCCGCTGTTACACTGCCGGTGGTGGCCTCCGGCGGCGCGGGCAAACTGGAAGATTTTTATGAAGCGGTCGTCAAAGGAGGCGCCAGTGTTTTATTGGCCGCTTCTGTTTTTCATTTCCGGCTGCTCAAAATTAAGGACGTCAAAGATTATCTGAGGGGGAAAGGGCTCACGGTTGCCTGATGATTAGGAGTGGCCGGCCTTAACCTTTCAACATGATTTGCGCCGGCAAAGAGAAAAATTGTGAGCAAGATAGGTTAAGAGTTGATAGCTTGCCGCTCACAGCATCAAAGGAAAATAGGATGAGCAAAGTAGGCGACCTCCTTTTTGTAAGAAAGCACCATGTTTGCCCTCGCTGGTTGTGCTTTACCTTCGACAACTGGATTCGCAGGCGATTACAAAATCCCGATCAGATCATCAAACCCTATGTCCGAAAGGGGGACACCGTTTTAGATGTTGGTGCAGGCATCGGTTTTTTTACGATTCCTATGGCCCGCCTGGTGGGAGATGGCGGACGGGTCATCGCGGTGGACATTCAGGACAAAATGCTTGCCGCCATTGCTAAGAGGGCTTTTAGCGCCGGTGTTGCAAAACGGATTACCACGCAGTTAGCCTCTCCGGTCTCTCTAAATGTTGCTGTACCGGCCGATTTTATTTTGGCATTCTGGATGGCGCATGAAGTGCCTGATCAGGGAAGATTCTTCACGCAATTGCATCATGCCTTGAAAGATAACGGCAAATTTCTTCTGGCGGAACCCAAACTACATGTTTCCAAAGCACAATTTGACGCAGCGGTAAGTATGGTGCAAAAGGCCGGTTTCAGATTACTGGATCGTCCGGACATCCCTTTGAGCCTTGCCTCGTTTTTTGCGAAACGTTCAACAGGCTAAAAGCGGAGCGTTATTTGTGGCCTGTCATTAATTCTAAATCATAATTCTTCTGGGTGTGATTTCATCAATTAAACTTTCTGGTAAAAATCTAATTAACTTTACAAGCTTATCGCCTTATGCTATGAGGCAAAAAAATGTGAAAGATTATCTTTTTTCAGGAGAAAAACAACATGTCCGGCCATTCTAAATGGAGCACCATCAAACGGAAAAAGGGGGCGATTGACGCCAAACGCGGTAAAATATTTACCAAAATTATCAAAGAAATCACTCTAGCGGCACGTCTGGGCGGTGGCGATGTTGAAGGCAATTCCCGTTTGAGGCAAGCGATAATGGCGGCCAAGGAAGAGAATATGCCTAAGGATAATATTGACCGGGCAATCAAAAAGGGCACCGGTGGCGGCGATGGTGCGTCGGCTTATGAAGAAATCACCTATGAAGGTTACGGACCAGGCGGTGCGGCAGTGATCGTTGATGTCATGACGGATAATAAAAATCGGACTGTGGCTGAAATTCGTCACATATTTTCAAAGCATGGGGGTAATCTAGGTGAAAATGGATGTGTGTCTTGGATATTCTCGAAAAAAGGAAGCATCGTAATCGATAAAAAGCTTATTGGTGAAGACGAACTGATGGAGCTGGCCCTGGAGGCCGGAGCGGAAGATGTGAGGGCGGAAGGAAGTGAATTTGAAGTGATTACAGAACCGGCGGCTTTTGAAGCCGTGAGAAAGGCCATTGACGCTAAAGGCATCAAACACCTGGAAGCATCGATCAGCAAGATTCCTTCCAATACCGTGAAACTCGAAGCGGGGAAGGCGGAGTCCATGTTGAAACTCATGGAGAAGCTGGAAGACAACGATGACGTGCAGAATGTTTACTCTAATTTCGACATTGATGAAGATGTCATGGAGAAGTTAAGTTAGTGACCAACACTGATTTTTAACGAAAGCTGATATTTTGCGAATCTTAGGTATCGATCCCGGAAGCGTCGTGACAGGGTATGGCGTGATTGATAAAAGCGGCAATTATCTGCGTCACGTCCTTCATGGTGAAATCAAGCCTCATAAAGGTTCTCTTCTCTCTGAAGTTTTAATGGATATTTTCAGCAAGCTTAGTGCCGTTATTGTTGAAACGAATCCACAGTCGGTCGGCCTGGAAAATATTTTCTATGGAAAAAATGTCCGCAGTCTGATCCGGCAGGCCCAGGTCCGGGGCGTGGTAATTTATGCCTGTGCCGACAAAGGCGTCCCCGTTTTTGAATATTCGCCACTGGAAGTTAAAAAGGCGGTGGTCGGTTACGGCCGGGCGGAAAAACGCCAGGTACAGATGATGGTGAAGGCCATCCTGAAGCTCAATGATCTACCGCCTGCGGACGCGGCGGATGCACTGGCCGCAGCCATCTGTCAGGCCAATTTTTTAAAGGAGCAGCCTCTCTGAGATGATCGCCCTGCTATCCGGTAAAATTGCTTATAAGGGAATATCTCATATTGTTGTGGATACGCAAGGTGTCGGTTATCGCGTTTTTATACCGCTTACGACTTTTTATGAACTTCCGGAAGCGGGGCAGGCGGTAACCTTGCATATCCATACATCCGTCAAAGAGGATGCGATTAATTTATTCGGTTTTTACACCCTGCAGGAGCGGGAACTTTTTCAACTGATGATTTCCGTTAGCGGCATCGGCCCAAAAGTGGCGATGAATATTCTTTCGGGGATTACATCATCCGAACTGCTGGAGGCGATCTCCGGGGGCAATCTGGCTAAATTGATAACCATTCCCGGGATCGGCAGGAAAATGGCGGAGCGCTTAATTTTGGAGCTGCGGGAAAAAGCCATTAAGAAAATGGCGGTGGATCAGATTCCGGTTACAGATGCCCGGCAAAAGCGAAGTGATATGATGCGGGAAGATGTGCTTTCTGCGTTGATCAATTTAGGGTATAAAGCCAATGCTGCAAGAGACGCGCTGGACAAGATTGCCCGCGATGCAGAAGGGGAGTTGGCCATGGATCAACTCTTAAAAAAGGCTTTAAAGATTCTTGGTGGTTGAACGAGTAAGCTCAGGTAACGACAATGGATGGCCATATAAAAAATCCCTTAATTGATCCAATTTGTGCCAAGGACGAAGGCAGTTTAGAAAATTCTTTGCGTCCGCCGAAGCTTGCTGATTATATCGGCCAGGACAAGGTTAAAAGCAATCTGTCGATCTTTATTGAAGCGGCCAAGAAACGGCGGGAGTCGCTCGATCATGTGCTTTTATACGGTCCTCCTGGTTTGGGTAAAACCACGCTAGCGTATATTATCGCCAGAGAATTGGGCGTGGATATTAAGGTGACCTCGGGTCCGGTGATCGAACGCCCGGGAGATCTGGCAGCGATTTTGACAAACATGCACGAACACGAGGTTTTATTTATTGATGAAATTCACAGGCTCTCTCATGTTGTGGAAGAAATTTTGTATCCGGCCATGGAAGATTTTCACATCGATATCTTAATCGGACAAGGGCCGTCGGCCCGGTCGATGAAACTCGACATTCCTAAATTCACACTGGTAGGTGCGACCACACGCGCGGGGTCTCTGACATCCCCGCTACGCGATCGTTTTGGTATGCATTTTCGACTTGAATTCTATTCACCACCAGAGCTTTCCGTGATTATTCAGAGATCTGCCAAAATTCTGAACATCCAGCTTACCGGCACAGGCGCGGAAGAGCTGGCCAAGCGGGCGCGTGGTACGCCCCGCATCGCCAACCGACTACTCAAGCGGGTCCGCGATTACGCGGAAGTGAAAAGCGATGGAACCGTTGACGGAAAAATCGCCCGCGAAGCGCTCGATGCTTTTGAAGTGGACCAAAAGGGTTTTGATCAGATGGATCGTAAACTGCTTCTGGCGTTGATTGAAAAATTCAACGGGGGACCGGTCGGTGTGGAAAGTTTGGCGGCGGCTATCGGTGAAGAGAAGGTGACGATCGAGGATGTTTATGAGCCCTATCTGATTCAAGAAGGCTATCTGCAAAGAACGGCGCGGGGCCGGATGGCCTGTTCCAAAGCCTATAAACATTTCGGTTTGAAAGCGTCGGGCGCTCAAAAGGAAATGTTTTAATCCCGGAGTTAATTTATTTCATGAAGCTGCTCATGCATATTTGCTGCGGACCTTGCACGATCTATCCTCTCAAAGCATTGAGAACGCACGGCCATGATGTGACCGGTTTATTTTACAATCCCAATATCCATCCTTATCTGGAGTATTCGCGCCGCAAACAAAGCCTTCAAGACTATGCTGAAAAAATCCTTTTAAATATCATCTGGCCTGAAGGTTATCTTCTGGAAGAATTCTTGAAGCAGGTAGCGTCTCGATCCGAAGACCGCTGCGCTTATTGCCTGAGTGATCGATTAAGATTTACGGCCCAGCAAGCTAAAAAAGAAAATTATGATGCCTTCACCACTACATTACTTTATAGCCGCTATCAGAAGCATGATTTAATCCATCAGATTGGCGAAACTCTGAGCCAACAACTTGGAATTCATTTCCATTATCAGGATTTCCGCAGTGGCTGGAATGAAGGTGTTAAGCTTTCCAAGGATTTGGGAATGTATCGCCAGCCTTATTGCGGTTGTATTTATAGCGAAAAGGAAAGATTCTATAAGTAACTCTTCACCTTCCGGTGCGTGTTCCCCATTTTACCAAGTGTGTTGTTTCGAACACAAGAGAGATTGACATCTGGAAACCAGTCTGTCGCAGGATCTGTAAAATACCAGTAAATACAAATTGTTTCTCAATTTATTCACAATTCTGGCATTTGGCATAATTATTGCTGAAGTTTAAATTCTATTAAAATTAAGGTTAAATATGCATCTGCAACGTACTCTGAAAAAAGAAATTTTTTGCTCTAGTATCGGTTTACACACTGGCCGTAAAGTCAACATGGCGATTAAACCGGCCTCTGTTGATACCGGCATCATTTTTGTTCGGAAGGATCTACCGAATGCCAGACCCATTCCGGCAGACTTCAAGATGGTTTGTGATACAACCTTGGCCACATCTCTGGGATCCAATGGTGTCACAGTCTCCACTGTAGAACATATTTTATCAGCTTTCAGTGGAATGGGGCTCGATAATGCCGTCATTGAACTCGATTCTTTTGAAGTACCGATCTTGGACGGATCGGCCCGCCCGTTTGTCAATATGCTTAAGGAAGCGGGAACGTGCACGCAAGGTAAATTCAAAAAGATGCTGGTCATAAAAAAACCTGTTTCTGTGAAAGAAGGAGAAGGTCGTGCCATGTTCCTGCCTTCTGAAGAACTCAAAATAACTTATGATATTGATTTTGCTCACCGGGCCATCGGCAAACAATCCTACAGCGTCATATTTTCCGATAAAAACTATGAGGATAAAATTTGCAGTGCCCGAACATTCGGTTTTTTAAAAGAAGTTGAATTTCTTCAGGCCAAGGGACTGGGGTTGGGGGGATCACTGGATAATGCGATTATTCTCGATGATGAAAAGATTATCAACAAAGGTGGCCTTCGTATGCCTGATGAATTCGTCAAACATAAAATTCTAGATGCCATTGGTGATCTGTTTTTGCTGGGGATGCCGATTATCGGACATTTTGTGGCTTACAAATCTGGCCATCGGCTGAACAATCTTCTATTACGGGAACTCATGCGCCATGAGAGCAGTTGGGAGATTCTCACTGAATGTGACCAACAAAAATCACCGAAACTCACATCGTGCAAGATCCCATCCTTTACTATTCTGGATGCCGTGCCGATTTGATGTTTTTACAAAATCACCCATGTCTTTATGTGCCCTTAAAATCACCTTGATTTTTACCCCCAGGTTACCTAGTATATTTCATTAAAAATTTAGCAACGTCACAAAATGGCTTTCGTGGTTATTTTGCTGCGGCCGATAGCTTTGGCCGGAAATCAAGATAAAAGTTATGCGTTTGCTAACAATGTCGATTGAACTTTGCCAGAAATGAAATAAACTTGTTCTCATAGGAAGATAATGGTTTATATGAAAAATAATATCAGTTTTACAGTGAGGGTACTGTGTGTCTGTACATTAATGATACTTACAGCGTTAGCCTTGCCGGTTGCGGCGAGGACGAGTATCATGCCGCGAATGGTTGATACCTTGATAACCAGCAATACGGAAAACGTGCTTTTATACGCCAGGCTGGTGGATTGTTTTAAGCCGGAAATGGAGACTGCAATTTTAGCCGGCGTTCCCGCCGTTTTTACGCTTCAGTTGGATGTCTATCAGGAAAGGTCCTATGGATGGAATAAACATATTATCAGTAAAGAAGTTCGCCGCGTTATCAAATACGACAACTTGAAAAAAATATTTTCAATTACCACGAGCGGCGTCAATCAGCCTGTAATTTTCCCCGATTTTGCAAGCGCTCAAAAAGCCATGGCGGATTTGAATGGAATTTTTGTCATTCCTATTGCGCATTTGTCCAAAGGCAATAATTATTACACAGAGATCAGGGTTAAAATTGACAGAGTACGACTGCCTTTTAATATGGAATATGTATTATTCTTTGTTTCCTTGTGGGATTTTGAAACACCGTTGTATAAAATAAGGTTTTCCTATTAATCAGCAATCTCTATTTCTGCGGGAAAGTTGATCCAATCCAGTGATGAAAATTAAAAAAAAATCCAGAAGAGCCTCCCTTAACGAAAGCGAATTAAAAAAGCGCCGGCGTGAAGGCATTCTCATACTGGTTGTCGGCTGTCTAGCGATTGTTTTTACAATTCTGGCCAGTCAAATTTCGTCCCGAAAAGAACTGCCGATATCAGCCAACATTCTAGTTTATGGCCTGACCAGTATCAATATTATACTGATCCTGGTTCTATTTTTTCTTATTGTCCGCAATATTTTTAAATTATTTTCCGAGCGTCGCAAGGGCGTCATTGGTTCCAAGTTGCGCACCAAATTGGTTGCGGCTTTTGTCGGTTTGTCCCTGGTCCCGACCATTTTACTTTTTTTATTTGCCCTTAATTTTCTTTCATACTCCATTGAGTTTTGGTTCAACCTTAAAATCGGCGACGCCTTGAACAGGTCGCTGGAAGTTGCCCAAGTGTATTACACACAAGCGGAGGAATTGGCCAAGTTTAACGCCCGACAAATCAGTGAGGATATCACCAAGAACCGTCTCTATGACGCTGATAGAACGGACTACCTTAACAGTTTGCTCTCTCAGCGCCAGAAGAATTACAAAGTTGGAAGGGTGGAGGCCTATTTTGATTTTAAAGGAGAAAGTATCACTTTTGCCGATGCTGAAAATTCCTTACGGACGCCTGTCAATCTGTCGCCAAAAATGCTGGAAGATATTTATTCCGGCAAGGAAATATCAACAGTAGCCCCCACCAGTGCCGGGGAGGCGATCGTCGGTGTTGCGCCGGTTTTTTCTTACGCCGTTCCCACGGAAGTCATCGGTCGTGTTTCCGTTAGTTACAGCGTTCCGCAGGGCTTTGTTGATAAACTGCGGAGTATTGCCAACGCCTCTGAGCAGTACGGACAGATTAAGCTTTTGAAAAATCCAATTAAATTTAATTATGTTGTAATCCTGTCGATCGTAACCCTGTCGATCATCTTTCTGGCGACATGGTTTGGTCTGTCGCTTGCCAAGAGTATCACGAATCCCATTCAGGATCTCGTTTCAGCGACCAATAGAATCACCCAAGGCGATCTGAAAAGTCGGATTGATATCGAGGCTGATGATGAAATCGGGCTGCTGGTCAAATCATTCAACGCGATGACGGATGATTTGCAGAAAAGCAAAATGGGCCTGGAAGAGGCCAATATCTCTCTTGAAGAGCGGCGTAAGTATATGGCCGCCGTTTTGCGCAACGTTTCCGCAGGGGTTATTTCAGTCGATAAAGATCACATGATAACCACAATTAACCGCGCCGCGGAAACGATGTTCGAGATTGACGCCTCTCAATTTCTTTCACGGGATTATCGCGATCTTTTACATGATGAACATCTTGTTCTGTTGGATGCTTTTTTACTGGAAATGAAGGAAAGTAATGAACGGATACTGCAAAAACAGTTGGAGTTAATGCTGCGCGATAAAGTTTTAACAGTACTTCTGACGTTGACAACCATTGAGGATGAAGAGGGCAACGATTCCGGAATTGTTGTCGTGTTTGAAGATTTGACCGAATTGCAGAAGGCGGAACGCGCCGCGGCCTGGCGGGAAGTGGCCAGACGTATGGCGCACGAAATTAAAAATCCACTTACACCCGTGCAACTTTCTGCGCAGAGACTTCAGCGTAAATATGGTGACAAATTGGGAGAGGAAGGCTCGGTTTTTAAGGAATGCACGCAGACCATCATCGATCAAGTGGAAGTGCTTAAGAATCTGGTCAATGAATTTTCCCGTTACGCACGCATGCCTGTGACAACTCTTGTTCCCAATGATCTCAATGCGGTTGTGTCCGAAGCTGTGACGCTTTTCGTGGATGCCCACAAGGATATTAATTTTGAATACCGTCCTGCGGAAGGATTGCCAAGATTCAATCTGGATGCTGAACAGATCAACAGGGTGATGATTAATCTACTGGATAATGCCGTTGCTTCCATCAACAAGAAAACGGGACATATTGGGGTCATTATTCGGTATGATGAGCCGAACAAGAAGGTGACCGTTGCCGTTGCCGACGACGGCGCCGGTGTCCCGGCGAGTTATAAGCGGAAAGTATTTGATCCGTATTTCTCAACCAAAAAATCAGGAACGGGGCTCGGCCTGGCTATTGTCAGCTCGATTATATCGGATCATAAAGGTCAGGTCAGTGTCAACGACAACTACCCGACAGGAACAATTGTATCTTTTCAGTTGCCGGTTTTAGAAGTTTAATTTATAAATAACAATAAAGTTGAGTGAACCTAATGAATGAAACCATTCTTGTTGTAGATGATGAAATCAGCATCTGTCAGTCGTTGAAGGCCATTCTGGAGGATGAAGGTTATCAGGTCCTTGTAGCGGGCAGCGGCGAAGAGGCGATTAAGATTATGGCTGAGGAAATGCCGCGACTTGTCCTGTTGGATATCTGGCTGCCTGGTATCGATGGTCTGGAAACCCTCAAAGCCATCCATACCGCTCATCCGAATGTGCTGATCATTATGATGTCCGGTCACGGTACCATTGAGACGGCGGTGAGGGCGACCAAGCTCGGCGCTTTTGACTTCATTGAAAAACCTCTGTCGCTGGACAAAGTAATTATTCTGGTGAACAACGCGCTCAATGTGGTTCGTCTGGAAGAGGAAAACATTCTATTAAAACAAAAAGTATCGCATCAGTACGAGCTAACCGGAACCAGTCCAGTGATTAACGAGCTCAAGGAAATGATCGGCATTGTTGCGCCGACCAATGCTTGGATCCTGATCATGGGTGAAAACGGTACGGGAAAGGAACTGGTGGCGCGTTCCATTCATCATTTAAGCCGCCGGTCACACAAGCCTATTGTGGAAGTCAACTGCGCAGCGATACCTGAGGAACTCATTGAGAGCGAATTATTCGGCCATGAAAAAGGCGCCTTCACCGGCGCGACAGAAAAAAAGCGCGGTAAATTTGACCTGGCCCATGAAGGGACCATTTTCCTTGATGAAGTTGCGGATATGAGCCTCAAAGCTCAGGCAAAGATTTTACGGATTCTCCAGGAGAAAAAATTCGAAAGAGTCGGCGGCAATAAAGTCATTGATATGGATGTGCGTGTTCTGGCTGCGACGAATAAGGACCTGGAAAAAGAAATGGAAGCGGGCCGGTTCCGGCAGGATCTCTATTACCGCCTGCACGTCATTCCGTTGCACGTGCCGCCGCTCAGAGACCGAAAAGAAGACATTCCCTTTCTGGCGGAACGTTTTCTCTCCGACTTTGCCGCGAAAGAGGGGCAGCAACTGAAGACTTTGACAGACGGCGCTTTGGAGCAATTAATGTCGCATAACTGGCCCGGCAATGTCCGTGAGCTGAAAAATATTATTGAAAGACTAATTATTCTGACGCCGTCCAATGAAATCAAAGCGGATGATATTCCTGAACTCAATGTAAAAACGGAGCAAGGAATTATGACGCCTGAATCGCCTACCATTAGTGATTCTTTTAAAGACGCTAAGCTGGTTTTCGAAAGGCAGTTTATTATCAAAAAACTTGAAGAGTATGATGGTAATATTTCCAAAACAGCCGAGGCCATCGGTTTGGAGCGGAGCAATCTTCATAAAAAGCTCAAGAGTCTGAAAGTAGCAACGAAAGACTGAAAATGATATCATCTAGCATGAATCATTCAACCTTGATCATCAGCCATCTGTTTGGTCATGTCGGAAATGGAAAGTTTGTTGAAGGGCAGAAAGATCGCACCCAGAATGATGACAACAATCATGGACAGAAAGTGATAGACAAGCGCAAAAGAAAAACCTTCCGGTTTGGCGATACCAAATAGACTTAATCCCAGAATACAGGCATAATGCCAATTGCCGATAAAGCCCGGCGCAGTAGGAATCGCGATACCTGCAATAAGAATGACCATGACAACAAAGGCTGCCAGCACCGGCAAGTGAAAGCCAAAGGCCAGAAGCAGTGTGTAAATCGCAGCGACATCCACCAGCCAGACCACGGCGGATAACAATAATAAGTAGAGAAGCCTGTTCACGTCGGTGATTACTTGAAAACCATCAATGAAATGGTGAATCACATGATTAACTTTTTGCGCCAGCTTACCGGGCAGCCATCTTAGGATCCGGTCGATAATTTTCACCGCTTTTTCTCTGCGCCAGATCAATCCAATCATACATGCTACCACCAGCATGGTCACGATAAAAAAAAGGATGCCGGATTTAACCATCCAGGACGGCAAATCCTGCAGAATGAAAACAACAACGGTTATGGTCAGTACTGCAAGGCTATCCAGTACACGTTCCACAATGATCGTGCCGAGAGCTGAAGACATTTTAATGGAACTTCTTTTCGCGATCAAATAAGGCCTGGCTAGCTCACCTATACGGGCCGGAATCGCCGCAATAGCCAGAAAGCCAACGCTGGTTACAGCAAATAGCGTAAATTGAGAGATTTTTGCTATTGGCTCCAGGATCACACCCCAGCGGTAGGACCGCAGCACCTGCATTAAAATGATAAAGAAAAAAGACAAGCCAGCATAGCCCAAGTGGATTTTTTTCAGGTAGGTAAGCGTCTCATTAAAATCGATTCCCCGGACAGAGAAATAAATCAGGACAATGCCAAGTCCTATACCTAAGAGGATTTTTTTATTCATGATATCGGCACAAACCGGGCCTTTATGTCTGTTGCAATCAGTTAAAGTTTGGCCAGATTTTCGGCGATTTTATCGTGGAGGAGCTGGGAGGATAACCGATTTCCAACCAGGCCCACACGGATCGCGACAGAGGTCTGATTTTTTGCCCGATAGGTAATTTCAAACTTGACCTTTTCGTCATTGATTACTGTTGTGATTGTACCCTGAGCGATTTCCTTTACGGGTTGAACTTCCGTGCCGCGCATATCCGCGACCGTTTTCTCACAAGCACTCCATGCTCTATCGAAAGAAGCGGGATAATCTGTTTTGAGTTTGCCATTGACATAAAAATAAGTTCCTGTGCCGGCACCTACCGCTGCTCCGCCTACAACCAGAGCTGTGGCGCAACCGGAAAAAAGAAAAAGAACAAATAGAGAGACGATGAAGCGATATTTATGGCTTTTCATAGTTGCTCCTCCGGACTATTTAATTTGATGCGTTTTATGCATATTGTTGGACGGATTGCAACTCTATTATGTAAAGGGCATACCCGACTATCCGAGCTTTTCAAACTCTCGCAGGAGCTCTTCCTGCTTTCTGGTTAAAACCGTTGGAATCTGTACAAAGACTTCAATGATCTGATCTCCCCGGCCGTATCCCTGCAAATGAGGGATTCCTTTGCCTTTGAGACGGAACGTACGGCCGGTTTGAGTGCCTCTAGGAATTTTAATTTTTTCAGACTCTTCTAACGTTGGTACGGTAACAGTGCCGCCGAGTGATGCCTGAACAAATGAGATGGGAACGCGACAGATAATATCGTCATCCGAACGAACAAAAAAATCATGATCCTCTACCTGTAAAAAAACATACAAATCACCGCAGGGACCGCCCTGTTCTCCCGCTTCGCCCTCGCCGCGCAGACGCAGACGGGAACCGGTTTCTACACCGGCCGGGATTTTCAGTTCGACTGTTTTACGCTGCTGTTCTTTGCCGGTGCCTCGGCATGTCGGACAGGGCTTGGTGATGAATTTACCCTGACCGTGACAATGGGGACAGGTGGAGCTAATGGTAAAAAAACCGCTTGATTGAATAACTTGACCTCGTCCATGACAGGTTGGACAGTTCGAAGAAGAGGTGCCGGGCGCCGCGCCCGTTCCCTGACAGTCATGACAGGTATTAAGTTTTTCCAGATCTATAGTGGTGGTCAAACCGAATGCCGCGTCGAGAAAAGATATTTTAAGATCATAACGCAAGTCAGCGCCGGCTCTTGCGGCTTGCCTTGTCCGTCCGCGTCCCCGGGTGCGGCCAAAGCCAAATACATCTTCAAAAATATCGCCAAAATTGGAGAAAACATCATCAAAACCACTGAACCCTTGGAAACCGGTGTTGCTCAAACCCGCGTGGCCGTATTGATCATAGATTTCTCTTTTTTGCCTGTCGCTTAAAACTTCATAGGCTTCGGCAGCTTCTTTGAACTTTTCTTCCGCTTCTTTGTCTCCCGGGTTTCTATCGGGATGACATTGCATGGCTATTTTCCTGTAATTTTTTTTTAGCTCTTCGTCTGAGGCCGTTTTGCCGACACCCAGAATTTGGTAATAATCCTTTTTGGTCATGCGCTTTGTTTTACTTCCTCCGCTTTCATCTTAGTTGTAAGCGCGTTTAACAATTCCTCTTTATTGATTTTTTCCAGAGCGTGCCGTGCAAATAAATATTTTTTAAGCTCGATGGCCCGACGGGCTATGTTTTCCCAGTCGTCGTCTCGAAGTTCATGGCCCAGCGCTTTGGCGGCACCCTGGAAAATAAACGTGTCGCCATTGGCAAGCGCGAGATCTTTAATTCTCTGCATGCCGGCCTGGTGACCCGCTTTGGCATAGAAGTCCAGAGCATCGGAAATTGCTCCCGCTTCCAGATATAAATCCCCGTAACTGATCAGGGTTGAAGTGGATGTCTTATCAATATACAATATTTTTTGTTTTAATCGGTAGTCCGGCAGTTTTTTTATGCTCAAGGAGTTCCTCCTGAAAAAAATTACGCGGTGCAGATAAACACCGCGTAATTAAGTAACGGTTTTACTTTTGTCAATGACCCCAAAACATTATTTTACCAGTCGGGAGAATGCTTCCTGATATTTTGCCCTGGTTTTTTCAATAATATCCCGTGGTAATTCGGGTGCGGGTGGTTTCTGATTCCAGTGAAGGGAGAGCAGATAATCACGTAAAAACTGTTTATCAAAACTTCTTTGCGCCCGGCCTTCTTCGTATTCATCGGCCGGCCAGAAGCGGGATGAATCCGGTGTCAGTAATTCATCGATCAGAATCAATTCTTTGCCGATCAGACCGAACTCCATTTTTGTGTCGGCGATGATAATACCGGCTTTTAAAGCGATGGATGCCGCCCGTTCATAGATAGCCAGAGATTTTTGGATAACTTTTCCGGTGAGTTCCGACCCGATAACATCTTCCATTTCTGAACGGGTGATCGGCGAGTCGTGATCGCCTTCCGGTGCTTTGGTCGTCGGTGTGAAAATCGGTTGGGGCAGTTTACAGGATTCCTTTAATCCCCCCGGCAGTTTGATGCCGGAAACCGATTGGCTGTGGCGATAATCATTCCAGCCGGAACCGGACAGATAACCTCGCACGATACATTCCACCGGCAGTGGCGTTGCTTTTTTGACCAGCATGCTGCGGCCTTCCAGGCTTTCGAAGTAAGGTGCGCATTCCGGGGGAAAATCGGCCGCATCCGTCGAAATGATGTGGTTACCAATGATATCTTCCATCTGTTTAAACCAGAAGGCGGACATTTTATTGAGGATGACGCCTTTACCCGGAATTGGGTTGGGCATAATGACATCAAATGCCGATATCCGGTCGGTGGCTACGATCAGTAAAGAATCCTTAACTGCGTAAAGGTCGCGCACTTTGCCGCGGTTTAGGAATTTTAGTTTCGGGAAATTTGTCTGTGAAATGCTTTTTGTCATAGATAACTTACTCCTTTAGCGAACTGAGGGGTTATACTTTTTTTCGTGGCCGATGGTTGATGTTGGCGTCCGGCCGTAATTGTGGCCGGGCATGACTTTGGTTTCATCAGGCAGTGTAAAAAGCTTTGTCTTAATTGCGCTATACATGGTTTGCCAGGAACCGCCGGGTAAATCGGTGCGGCCAACGGCTTCCACAAACAGTGTGTCTCCAGTGAAGACGTAACCGGGAGTGTAAAGACACATGCCTCCGGGAGAGTGACCGGGGGTATGGATGACTTTCAGTTCAACATTTCCCACAGCGATGATTTGACTGTCCCGGACCAGAAGATCAGGAGGCGGTGATTGTTTCGCACCGAACATTTTGAGCATCATCGCCGGCGTAGATGTGAGCATGATGGCGTCGTCTTCGTGCACTATGATTTTAGCGCCGGTGAGTTTTTTCATTTCCGCATTGCCGCCGATATGGTCCACATGGCCATGCGTGTTGACGATGTAGTTGATACGTAAGTTGTTTTTTGCAGCCCTGGCGAGAATCTCATGAACATTGTCGGCCGGATCAATGACCAGTGCGTCGCCGGTGATGGTATCCCCGACAAGATAAGCGAAAACAGCCATCTGGCCTACCTGCATCTGTTGAATGAACATAACGACTCCTTAAAAAACATGGGAGCGTACGCTAGCATTTTTTTATTTCGTTCGTCAATTTAAATCAGGCGCCGCAGCATTGCTCCGAAGAACCCATCCATTTTATGGCGGTGGGGGTAAGTCCTGAAAAAACCATGGCTATCCATCAGATTGCTTACAATTGTTTCAGAGGGCGTACAAACGATAAATTGTGGATTGTCCGCCAGAAAATGACGGATTATTTCATCATTTTCAGCGGGTAGGATAGAGCAAGTGCAATACATCAAGTAACCACCCTTTTTAACGGCATGGGAGGCATTGCTCAATATTATTTTCTGAGTTTTCAATAAAGTATTCAGGTCAGAGGCAGTGAGACGCCACTTGATTTCCGGATTGCGTCGAAGCGTGCCGGTTCCGGAACAGGGCGCGTCCACCAGAACATGGTCAAATTTTTTGGAAAACTCGGAGAGCAGTGGATGGCTCAGATCAGCGTTCATGGATTCGATGATGGAAACGCTCATTCTTGACGCCTCTTTTTTCAATTGCACGATTTTTTCTGTATCGCGATCCATAGCGACTATCCAGCCTTTGTTATTCATGAGGGCTGCCAAGTGAGTAGTTTTGCCGCCGGAACCTGCACAGACATCCAGGACACTTTCACTGCTTTGTGGATTGACCAGATGAGAGATAAGCTGGGGCGCCTCGTCCTGAAGACGTAAAAGACCCTCTTTAAAGAATGTAGTTCTTTGAATGGGTCGGGGAGGGTCGAGAAGATTGATTCCGTGAGGTGAAAACTGCGTCGGCGTGCAATTGAAGCCTTTGGATTTAAGCTTTTCTTCCATTGCTTCCCGGGAGATTTTCAATGTGTTGATGCGGAGAGTCAGAGGCGGCAATTCATTATTGGCTTTACATAACGCTAGTGTTTCTTCTTTATCGAAAATATTGAGCCACATTTTAGCAAGCCACAGCGGATGGGAATAAAATGTCGCAATATGTTCAGCAGGATTTTTATCAAAACGGGGAAAGGAAATTTTATCGATGTTACGCAAATAGCTTCTCAAAACGGCGTTAATTAATCCACTGGCAGCCGGGTTAATCTTTTTGGCAATCTTGACCGATTCATCCACCACGGCAAAGTCCGGCAGACGGTCACTGAATTTAAGCTGATACAACCCGGTGCGTAAGATGGTTTTGACGTCTTGATCCATTCTGGAATAATCTCCGTTATAGAGTTGGGAAAGTATCCAGTCCAGATGACCCTGAAGACGCAGAACGCCATAAACCAGATGCGTTACCAGTCGTCCGTCTGCCATGCCGGAAAGATTTTGTTCGTTCAGGCAGACGTCCAGCAAATCCCCGGCAAAAGCCCTACTTTGTGAAACGTCGTTTAAAATGTCCACGGCCTGATGGCGAATTGTTTTTTTCATGATTTAGAAAAAAATGACAGGGTGCTTATTTTATTAGACATCGGCTGTGACCCATCGCATAAAAATCGCGAAAAGTCTGCATGTCGCATTCCAAATTACCCGAGTTTATTGAGTATAGTATAATGCGACATATTGCTATCCCAAAATATTGCCCGGTAGCAGACGATAGCCGCGCAGAAAGTCGGCAATCGGCATTCTTTTCTTTCCGGTGAGCTGAACGTCTTTTAGAATGACATAACCATCGGATGCCGCCACGGGTAAGCCTGATGTGCTAGAAACGCCGATGGTACCAGGTTGCTGGATGATTGCCGCATTCAGAGGAGACGCGGTAAATATTTTGAGAGGCTGACCGTCCAAAAATGTATAGGCCGCAGGCGCAGGGCTCAAGCCGCGGATGAGATTGACGATATTCGTAGCGCTTTCGTACCAGTTGATTTGGCCTGTTTCCTTGGTGAGTCGAGGGGCAAACGTCACACCGGCTTTATCCTGTTGTTGTCTGGATGCTTTACCGTTAACCACCTGCTCAATGGTTTTAAGAAGCAGGGACGCCCCTTGTTTTGCCAGGCGGTCATGCAGTTCACCGTACGTCTCTGTACCCACTAGCGGTGTTTCTTCCTGCGTCAGGATATCCCCGGAATCCATTCCCTCATCCATCAGCATAATCGTTACGCCGGTTTTTGTTTCACCACGGATGATGCTCCAGTTGATTGGCGCCGCGCCACGGTATCTGGGCAAAAGCGACGGGTGGATATTCAGGCAGCCAAAGCGGGGAAAATCAAGGATCGCTTTTGGTAAAATCTGACCGAAAGCCGCCACAATCACCATGTCGGGTTTGAGCTGAGCAAACGTTTCCAGAAAAGATGGGTCTTTCACTTTCTGGGGCTGCAAAACCGGCAAACCGAATTGTTGCGCCAGAAGTTTTACCGGCGGGGCTAGCTCTTTTTGTCCCCGCCCCGCGGGACGGTCCGGCTGTGTGACCACTGCCATGATCGGGTAGCGGTCATGATGCAGCATTTCCATGGCGGGCAGTGCGAAAGCCGGTGTGCCCATAAAGAGAATACGTGGTTTGGTCATCGTGTTACATCCTTGTCACTCTTCGTAACCTATATGGAATTAAAAAGAATGTGTCAAGAATTACCCGTGACTGGTGGTTTTGTAACAAATTCCTATTGTCAATTTTTATTTCATGCTTTATAGTATTATCAAAGACTATCTTTCTAGGCAATTATCAAACGGAAAGGAGATAAAGCATGAAGACTTACGCCATTAAATATGTGGAATTAGCCGAACAGCATGCGGAGAAGGTGGCCAAACGATGGGCAATGGATGTGGGAAACAATGTGCGGACAAAAAAATATAAGGAGCTGGAAGAAGAGAGCATCATCAATCAGGGTGTAAAATTTTATAGGAATTTTAGTAAAATGTATGCCGATGAAAAAATCGGTGACAGCGCAATAAAATTTTTTCGCACTTATGCTCAGGAAAGTTTCGCTATGGGCATTCCCATGGATGAGGCGGTTTACGCACTTATTCTATTGAGAAGACATATCTGGTTATATGCTGAATTCCAGACGATCTTCAGCGCCGGTATCGACCAGCGACAAGCCCTGGACACCTTAAGTCGTACAATCCTGCTTTTTGATTATGCTGTGTATGAGGTGACCAAGGAATATCAGGAATTGATGAAAAAGGAAAAAGGCAAGAAATAATTTCCGTTTCCCTATTCGCTATGCACTTGAGAAAGGAGCAAAAAATATGGCAGAGTCAATTAAGCTGTTGGACGTGCTGGAAGCCAACATTGATGAAATAGCTGAGCATTGGGCAGCCGATGTAAAGAAAAACAAGAGAACGGTTCATTACAAGGACATTTCCGATGAAAAACTGGTGCTGCAGGCCATTAAATTTTACGGCCAGTTGAGAAACATGTTGTTTGCTGACAACCGTTACGACAAAGCGCAGGAGTTTTTCATGCACTACGCGAGAACGTGCTATGAAAGCGGCATCCCGCTGCACGAATCCATTTACGCATTAAACATGATGCGCCGCCATATGTGGCTCTATGCGGAATTCCAGGCGATTTTTATTAACGCCATCGAACATAATCAGGCGATTGACTCCGTGATGAGAATCATGCTGCTCATCGATTATGCCGTACATGAAATCACACAATACTATCAGGATCGCATCCGCTTGGAAACTTGTCGGGCATAGAGGCAAACATTACTTCACAATGAATAAAACGGCAATAGGTCATTCCCGCTGCCGTTTTAAACTTTTTTCGGTAGGGAGGGTTAAAAAATCCTACATGAAATTTTCCGGATCCACGTCCACAGTTATCTTCACGGTACTGGTTTCATATTTCGCTAGGAGTTCGGTGGCGATGGTATGCAGAATTTTAGTGTTATAACCTTTGATTAACATCTGCTGGCGGTGTTCGCCCCGGATTTTGGAAAGCGGCGACTCGGCGGGGCCGATAATCTCCACGCTGTCGCCTGAGCGCGCGCAAATTGCCCGGGCGTCGCGGCCTAATTCATCGGCTGTCTTAACGAGGACGTTTTGCTTAACCGATGACAGGCGAAGACTGATGATCCGGCTGTAGGGCGGGTATTTTAGCGCCTTACGAAATTCAATTTCTTCTTCGTAAAAAGATTTGTAGTTGTGACTGCGCGTGTGCTGCAAGGCATAGTGCTGGGGATTAAAGGTCTGGATAATGACGCGGCCTGTTGCATCGCCCCGTCCGCCCCGCCCGGCCACCTGGGTGAGCATCTGGAATGTTTTTTCAGAGGCACGGAAATCGGGCATGTTGAGCGAGGTGTCCGCCGAGATAACGCCAACCAGCGTGATTGCCGGAAAGTCATGTCCCTTGGTGATCATTTGTGTTCCCACCAGAATGTCGATTTCCTTTTGTTCCAGTGCGTGAAGAATTTTTTCCTGAACGCCTTTGCGTGCCGTGGTGTCGGAGTCCATCCGGCAGATGCGTGCTTTGGGAAACAGGGTTTCCAGCTCCTTTTCCAGCTTCTGCGTGCCGGCGCCATAGTTGAGGATACGGTTGCCATGGCACTGGGGACAAAGCGGCATGGCTTTCTGCGTATAGTCGCAGTAATGGCACTTGACTAGATTTTCCGCCAGGTGGCTTTTCAGTGCAACAGCGCAGTTGGGACAGCGGAAATTATAGCCGCAGTCACCGCAAACCAGGAATGTGTCGAAGCCACGTTTGTTAAGAAAGAGCAGCGTCTGTTCTTTTCGGGATAGCGTTCCGTCAATAGCCGCAATAAGCGCGTTGGAAAGAATCGGGGCTTTGCCGTGCATTTCCTTCTGCGCTTTCATGTCGATGATGTCGATTCGGGGCAGGGATTTGTCATTCACCCTTTTTGTCAATTCCAGATGAACGTATTTTTTTGTTAGGGCATTGTAGAAGGTGCGGACACCCGGTGTGGCTGATCCGAGAACGCAGACAGCATTTACAAACTTGGCTTTAACAATGGCCAAGTCGCGGGCGTGGTAGCACAGTCGGTCGTCTTGTTTGTAAGATGCGTCATGTTCTTCATCAACGATGATTAATTTTAAATTGGACAGCGGGGCAAAGAGCGCGGAGCGTGCCCCGATGACCAGGTTAATCTGGCCGCGCCGCATTTGTCGCCACTGGTCATAGCGGACGCTTTCGGCGATGCCGCTGTGAATGACAGCGATTTTGTCCGGATCAAACCGTCCGGTAATCCGCGAGATCAACTGCGGCGTGAGGGCGATTTCGGGAACCAGATAGATGGCCGTGCCGCCGGTTTTCAAAACATGGTCAATCGCTGAAAGATACACTTCCGTTTTTCCGCTGCCCGTAACGCCGTGTAGCAGGACGGGGTGGAAAGCCGTATTGTCGGCAAAGCGGCAGATGCTTCTGAGCGCGTCTTTTTGTTCATCGTTGAGTTCAAAATCCTGTCGAGGTGTCTCCAGGGAGCTGTCCAGCAAGGCCTTGCGAATGACTTCCGTGTCACTTACTCTCAGCAGGCCTTTTCCCAGTAACTTTTTCATAATGGCGGCAGTCGTATTGGTCGCTGCCATCAGTTCACGAAGTTCTTTTGGGCCGGCTTTTTTCAGGTGGTCGATGACTGTTTGCTGGCGCGATGTTAATCTTAAGGGGTCAACGACGGAATCATCCAGACTGATGATTTTTTGTGTACGGATGGAAAGCTGCTTTTTATCCCTGGTAACCATCCGAATGAATCCTGCGATCTGAAGACTGCGCACGACAGATGCCGCGTTTTTCAGGTCGGATTTTTTAATCAAATCATTCAATGAAAGTCCGCGTGGATGCTGATGGACGATGTCGATAATTTTTTTCTGGGCGGATGTGGGCGTCGTATTTGCGGGATCGGGCGCGGACATGACCCACTGGAAATCCTTCTTTTCCGATCCCGAGGGAATCAACTCAGCCAGGGTCTTCCCCAGTGGATAGATGAAATAAGAGGTGATCCATTCATAAAACTTCAGGTCCTTTTCATCGAAAAGCGGTTCTTCGTCGAGGATTTGGCTGACCGGTTTAACATCGGCTAAAGTGCAGTCAGACAATAGGGAGACAATAAATCCCGTGCGTTTTCTTCGTCCAAACGGAACAAAAACCCTCTTGCCGATTAAAGCCTTAGATTGCAGATTGACCGGTACCGCATAGGTGAAAAGTTTATCGACCGGGATATTAAGGGCGACATTTATATACATGGAAACTGGTTATCATCTTTGAACAAAAAAGGGAATCATTTGGGCGTTAAAAAAATCCGGCAATAAAAAAGCCCCTCCGGAGGGGCTTTTTTATTGCCGGATTTAACTTTTATTCGCCTTTAAGTTTTTCGAGCTCTTCCTGTTTGGTTTTGCAATCAATGCACTCCGTGGTGACGGGTCTGGCCAACAGTCTTTTTTCGGAGATCGGTCCGCCACAGGCTTCACAAATCCCGTACGTGCCGTCGTCAATTCTTTTGATGGCTTCCTGCATTTTTACAATTAATTTCCGTTCCCGGTCGCGGATGCGTAACTCAAAATTCCGGTCGGATTCTAGTGATGCTCTGTCGTTAGGATCGGGATAATTTTCCTTGCCGCTGGTCATTTCCGTGACGGTTTTACCCGCCTCACTCAGAAGTTCATTGATCTTCTGGATGAGCAATTTACGGAATGACTCCAGTTTCTCCGGCTTTAAAGTCGTTTGTTTTTCCAAAGCGGCTACTCCTTGTTTATATGATGTTGAATTTGACCCCTTATTACCTAATGGGAGAATGTTTGTAAAGAAAAAAATTAACTAAAAAAAATGAAAAATATCAACATATACCCTTATCGAAAGACGCATCGGGAATACGCCAATCATCAGCTTCCGGAACAATAGGCGGAAATAATTTTATCCACAATATTGGTGGTGGATTTGCCGGCCACTTCTGGAATAATTGTAACATGTCCGCCCCATTTTTTTATTTCATCTCGGCCGACAATTCTGTCTTCCGGCCAATCGCCGCCTTTGATCAGGATGTCCGGTTTAAGGTAACAAATTAACTCCAGTGGCGTTAATTCCTCAAACATCGTAATAAAATCTATGCATTCCAGTGCGGCGAGCACTTCTGCTCTTTCTTCTCCTGAAACGAGTGGTCTTTTTGCGCCCTTAATGGCTCGAACGGAGGCATCACTGTTTAGCGCCAGCACCAAGATATCGGCTGTCTTTTTCGCTTCCTTTAAATAGCGGACGTGACCCACATGCAAAATATCAAAACAACCATTGGTGAAGGCAATCTTTTTCCCTTCTTTGCGAAGCGCCTCGAGTTTATCTTTTAGGATTTTTTTATCTAGGATCTTATGCATGATGGCTCCTTTATAATCATTCGTTTAGAATGTTTTGAGATAATGGACTTTGGGCAGTGTCTGCTAAAGAACCCTGGCCAATGTCAATACCGCCACCTGTTCGGCACCCGCTTTGACAAGCGTCTTGGAGCATTCGTTAATCGTAGCGCCTGTCGTATAAACATCATCAACCAGGATCAAATTCCTGCCGCGGATTCTTTCCGGCATAGTGGCAACAAATGCGCCGGAAATATTTTTCTCTCTTTCCTTTTTATCGAGACCAGTTTGCGTTAAAGTCAATCTACGCCTTTTTAGCAAGGAAAAATCGACTCTCAGGCCATGTTTTTTCCCCAGAGCGCCCGCTAAAATAAGCGATTGATTGAATCCTCTCTCTCGCAGCCGTTTGATATGCAGAGGAACGGGGACAATGGTATCAAAAATGCCAAAGTCTATATCGGTAAAAGCGAAATCAGCCATCAGGCATGCTAGTGCGGCGCCTGTTGTAATATTGCGTCCATACTTGAATTGGTGAATCGCATCGAGAATGACACCCTCATAAACAACAGCGGCGCGAGCGGATGTGAACCAAGGTTTATTATCCATACAGGAGCCGCACAGATGATGTCCGGAAGGCGAGTTGGGAAAAATTATACCGCAAACCGGACAATGGCTGTCGGTGATAAAAGCGATTTGATGGCGGCATTCGGGACAGAAAACCTCGCGAGGGGTGGCGGAGAGAACCTTGGAGCACGCAAGGCAAAGAGGGGGAAAAAGCACGTCGGATATTTCAGAAAAAAAATCATTTAAAATCAAGCCATATCCTTGGTTAACTTTTTTATTTCGTTAGCGTTTTCGTCAATCTCCATGCGTGGGGCGTCCCACAAATCTTCCAGACCGTAAAAAGAACGAGCCGATTCCTGAAAAACGGAGATGACCACATCGTCATAATCCAGTAGAATCCATTCCGCGTTTGCTTCACCTTCCACACCCAGCGGCCTGATATGTTCTTTTTTAAGATATTCTTGGACTGCGGCGGAAACAGCCTGCACCTGCCGGTCGGTTGCTCCTGAGCAAATCAGCATATAGTCGGTAAACGAAGAGATTTCTTTAACGTTCAGTACCACAATATTTTTTGTTTTTTTTTGCAGGACGGCATTAATGCATAAGAGCAAACGCCGCGTCGATTCGTTTTTTTTAACTGGCAAAAAAACCTCCTCATATTCTTAATAGCCTTAGCCATTAATCTTTGAACCTGTCTTTTCTATCTCACAATTACTAAAACTTAACAATATGTCATTTTTGGTTGTCACTGTGATGATGCTGCTGCTGGGTCTCTTCATTGGTCTTGTGAAAAAAAAATGACTATGGTAAATCATCAACCCTTATTGATCTTTAAAGGGATTTTACATGCTTAACATTTTAAGAAGAGTCCACACCCATATGCCTTATCACCTACTACCCCAGTATCTGCCGACGATCTTGGAGAGGAAGCTCAACTTGGAGATATATTTCAGTCAATTTGCGTTAGACTCACTGGATAAGAATCAGTGCATCAAGACAGCCCAAACACTTAAGGATGCCGGACTACAAGTGACTTTTCATGCTCCTTTTGTGGATCTGAGGCCTGGCGCACTCGATGATCGGATCCGAAAAACGAGTCTCGACAGGATTCGGCAGGTGTTCGACCTGACGCCGTATTTTCAGCCTCTGAAAATTGTCTGCCACCCATCCTTTGATGACCGCTATTATGTGGACTGTGATGATCTATGGCTGGAAAACAGCATCCATTTCTGGCACCAGCTTATCCCACTTGCCAAAGATGGCGGGACCCTCATTGCGCTGGAAAATGTTTATGAAAAAGAGCCGCACATTTTACGCCGTTTATTCGAAACGCTTGCTTCAGATCAAGTTTGTTTTTGCTTTGACACGGGGCATTTCAACGTTTTCTCCTATGCGCCTTTAAAAACCTGGATGGAGCAGATGGGACGGTATGTCGGCCATCTGCATTTGCATGATAATTTCGGAAAGTTCGATGAGCATTTGCCGATAGGCGCAGCGACTTTTCCGTTTGGTCCTTTTTTTGCCGCGCTGAAAGCGTTAAGGGTGAAACCGACGATTACGCTGGAGGCACATGCGCAAGAACATCTTTGGCAGTCAGCGGCCAATTTACAAAAGATGTCGTTTTTGGATTGCTTGGATTAATAGATTTGAATTTTTGACGTGGAGAGAGGGATGTCCACCTATCTGATCAAAAGAGTCCTCTTCATGATCCCGCTTCTACTCGGTATCACGATCATTTGTTTTTTTGTGATGCGTCTGGCGCCGGGATCGCCAACGGATTTGCAGACGCAAATGAATCCGAAAGCGTCGGCTGAAATGAAAGAGCGGCTGATGAGCATGTATGAGCTGGATAAGCCCATTCATGTACAGTACTGGTCGTGGCTGAAGAAATTGGGGCGTGGCGATTTGGGCACTTCCTTTTCATCCGACCACCGGCCGGTTTCCGACAAGATTCTCGAGCGTCTGCCTATTACGATTCTTATTAATTTTCTGTCGTTACTCATTATCATCGTGGTAGCTGTGCCGATTGGTGTTCTGTCAGCCGTTCATCAGGATTCACTTTTTGATAAAGTAACCACTGTGCTCGTGTTCATTGGTTTTGCCGTACCGACCTTCTGGCTTGCTCTGCTCTTGATGATCTTTTTCGGTATTTCCCTGGGGTGGCTGCCGATTTCGGGATTGCGGTCTCTCAATTATGAATATCTGAGCGCCTGGGAGCAGCTGGTCGATCTGGCCAAACATTTGATTCTACCAGTCTTTATATCCGCTTTCGGAGGACTGGCCGGACTTTCACGTTACATGCGGGCCAATATGCTTGAGGTCATCCGGCAGGATTATATTCTGACGGCGCGCGCCAAAGGATTGAGCGAAAGACAAGTAATTTATAAACATGCCCTGCGTAACGCGCTCTTACCTGCGATCACCATCCTGGGATTATCCATTCCCGGCCTGATCGGTGGCAGCGTCATCTTTGAAACGATCTTCGCAATTCCGGGCATGGGGCAGTTGTTTTACATGTCAGTCATGGCTCGCGACTATCCGACGGTGATGGGGATATTACTCATTGGCGCGATTTTGACGCTGGTGGGGAATTTGATTGCTGATGTGTCTTACGCCTTAGCGGATCCGCGGATTAGAATTTCCTGAGGGTGATTGCGATGAATTTCTGGGAAATGTTTTATAAAAATAAACTGGCGCTGACCGGCTGCAGCATCGTCCTGTTTTTATTCGTGGTCTCTCTGCTGGCGCCTGTGATCGCACCTTACGATCCCGGCGCGATTGATCTGAAAAATGTCCTGGCGCCGCCGTCGGGACAGCACTGGTTTGGCACGGATCAGCTGGGGCGCGACGTTCTTTCCCGGATGATTTGGGGAGCGCGTATTTCCCTGAAGGTCGGTTTTGTCGCGACGGGTCTCGCTATTCTCATCGGGATGATTCTGGGTGCTGTTGCCGGCTACTACGGCGGCTGGATCGACGCAACGATTATGCGCTTTGTGGATGTTATGCTTTGTTTCCCAACCTTTTTTCTGATTCTGGCGGTGATTGCCTTTCTGGAGCCTTCGATCTGGAATATTATGATTGTGATCGGGCTTACCGGCTGGATGGGAGTGACTCGTCTGGTGCGGGCGGATTTTATTTCGCTTCGCGAACGGGATTTCGTTCAAGCGGCCCGGGCCATAGGAGCAAACGATGCACGGATTATTTTTATGCACATTCTGCCCAACGCGCTGGCGTCCATTCTGGTTGCGGCCACTCTCGGCATTGCCGGCGCGATTCTGACGGAGTCTGCTCTGAGCTTTTTGGGAATCGGTGTACAGCCGCCGACGCCTAGTTGGGGGAATATTCTGACAGCGGGTAAGGATAATATCGATATCGCCTGGTGGCTGTCGCTTTATCCGGGGCTGGCGATTTTGATCACGGTGGTTGGTTATAATTTATTGGGTGAAGGGATACGCGACGCGGCTGATCCACGCCTGAAAAGATAGTCCAAACCAAGATTTATAAAAAACTCTTGGGACTTGATTATGTTGTTAAAATATAATACTAGTCCGCCAAAGTTAAAAGCCCTATGACAAAATTAATTTGTTCAATTTCTCAGGAGGAGCGCAATGTCCAGAAGAATCAACTCGGATTTACTGAAAATCGATCGCCGAATCATCTCACGCAAATTGCTGACTGGTGAATTATCAGAAAAAGATTTATCCAGTCTTTTAAAAAAGCTTCCCGATGTGGCGGAGAATGCCGAAGAAATTCCGTTTCAGGGAAACGACAAGTAGTCATGTTGATTGACTCCCATGCCCACTTGGAGATGAGAGACTTTGATGCCGACCGCAAAGATGTGATCGAACGTGCTGGCCTTGCGGGTGTTGACTGTATAGTCACGGTGGGAACAAATCCGGGACTGAGCCGTAAGGCGTTGTCGATTGCCCGTCAATACGAGAATATTTACGCGACTGTCGGGGTTCACCCCCATGATGTGGCCAAAGCCAGCGACAAATCCTTTGACGAACTGAAGGCATTATCGCAAGACCCGAAAGTTGTCGCCTATGGCGAAATCGGTCTGGATTATTTCCGCAATATCTCGCCCCGAGAAAAACAAATAGAAATGTTTGCCAAACAGCTGGAATTGGCTCAGGAACTCAATCTGCCGGTGATTATTCATGACCGCGACGCTCATGAGGAGACGCTGCGCATGGTAAAAGCCTCCGGTGTGTGCCTGGGTGTCTTTCATTGTTTTTCCGGTGACTGGGCTATGGCCAGGCAATGTATCGAGCTGGGTTTTTATATTTCCGTGTCCGGTGTCGTGACCTTTGATAAGTCAAAAGTGCTGCAAGAGGTTGTCAGGCAGGCGCCGCTTGATACAATCCTTTTAGAAACAGATTGTCCCTATCTTACGCCTGTTCCTCATCGCGGTAAAAGAAACGAACCTTCCTTCATTGTTCACACGGCAAAGAAAGTAGCCGAAATAAAAAAACTGCCTTGGGAAGACATCGCGCAAACGGCAGCCAGCAACACTCGAAAACTTTTCAATATTAAAACTTCGACCGATAAATAGCTCGGGCGATATTTTACAAAATCTGATAAATAGTCTGGTCATGATACAACCATCCGATAAACCGAAGAAGAAAGCCGTTGTTTTGCTCTCCGGTGGTGTTGATTCCGCCACCACGCTGGCTATTGCCCGGAGCAGGGGATTTGAGATATATGCCTTGAGTTTCCGGTACGGCCAACGCCACCTGATCGAACTGGAAGCAGCCGCGCGCGTTGCCCGGTGCAACTCAGTGGCCGAGCACCTGACCGTAAATATTGACCTGCGACGCATCGGGGGGTCTGCATTAACCAGTGATTTGGCCGTTCCCAAAAGTCGCAGTGTGGAAGATATGGGAAGGGATATTCCCTTAACCTACGTTCCGGCGCGCAATACCATCTTTCTTTCGTACGCTCTGGCTTGGGCGGAGGTGATCGGTTCGACCGATATTTTTATCGGTGTAAACGCCCTGGACTACAGTGGCTATCCGGACTGCCGTCCTGAATATATCGATGCTTATGAACGCATGGCCAACTTAGCGACCAAAGCCGGCGCGGAAGGCAAACAAAAATTAAAAATTCATGTGCCGCTCCTTCATTTGAGTAAAGCGCAGATTATCCGAAAGGGCATGGAATTGGGTGTCGATTATTCTCTGACGCATAGTTGCTACGATCCGGGAGTGGATGGAACTGCCTGTGGCCAGTGTGATTCGTGCCTGTTGCGCCTGAAAGGCTTTCAGGAAGCAGGTTTCACAGATCCGGAACAATACAAGGTTCAGTGATAAAAAGTAAGGAGTAAGGTTAAGAGGATGTATTCCGTTAAGGAAATATTTTACTCGGTTCAGGGGGAAGGCTATAACAGTGGACGTCCGGCGGTCTTTTGCCGGTTTACCGGCTGTAACTTGTGGTCGGGGAAAGAAGAAGATCGGAAAGACGCCATCTGTCCATTTTGCGATACGGATTTTTTCGGAACTGATGGAACGGGGGGCGGATTATATGAAAATGCGGAATTCTTGGTTCGGGAAATTTTACAGGCCTGGCCGCATTCTAGTGCACATCGTTTCGTGATTTGCACGGGCGGAGAGCCTTTGCTGCAGATGGATAACGCTTTGATTGCCGCCCTACATCAAGAAAATTTTGAAATTGCCGTGGAGACGAACGGCACGATCGACGCGCCTTCGGACATCGACTGGATTTGCGTCAGTCCCAAAGCCTCCGTGGAATTGGCGCAAGTAAGCGGAGAGGAGTTAAAACTGGTTTATCCGCAGCCGGGGGCAAATCCTGAAAAATATGCGAAACTGAATTTCCGGCACTTTTTTCTGCAACCGATGGACGGTGCCAGCAGGGAACAGGCCATGAGACAGGCCTTGGAGTACGTCTTGGCGCATCCGCAGTGGCGAATCAGCTTGCAGTTACATAAAATATTAGGGGTCCGATAGGGAATTAAAATGGAAATTTATAAAGTGTTCAAGTTTGATGCGGCACACCGGCTACCCTGCGTGCCTTCCGGCCACAAATGCGCCAAACTGCACGGCCATTCTTTCCGTGTTGAAATCCATGTCCGGGGCAACCCCGATCCTCACACCGGATGGATAATGGATTATGCTTATATTTCAAATGCTTTTGAATCAATTCTTAATCAGTTAGATCATAAAAATTTAAATGATATTGAAGGTCTGGAAAACCCCACCTCAGAAAACTTGTGCCGGTGGATCTGGACGCGCCTTCAACCCAAACTTCCGCAACTGTGCAAAATCATTCTCCAAGAAAGCCCTGAGTCGGGTTGCATCTATCATGGCGAAGCATAACAGCCCTCCTATCCTATAACGTGGCATCTCAAGCGTGAAGTTAAAATTACCTTGACATTAGAACGTTCGTTCTATATGAATCAGGCATGCTAAAAATAAGTCACATCTCGGTGATGGAGCCGTTTTTTCCGTATGGCCGGAAGATTATGGGGGAGGTTTGTGCCGGTTTTCCGTCGCCTGCGGAAGAAGAATTGCGCGACACGATTTCCTTTGACGATTATCTGCTCACGCATCGTGAAACATCCTTTCTGCTTTCGGTCTCAGGCGATTACATGATCGGGGCGGGTATTATGGAACAGGACCTCGTGATTGTCGAAAGGGGCCGGACGCCTAAAGACGGTGACATCGTTCTGGCGCAAGTTGACGGCAACTGGACAATGAAGTACTTCCGCAAAAAAGGGAAAACTGTCACACTGGAAGCGGCCAACCCGAAATATCCGTCGATTACCCCGCAGGAAGAATTAAGCATTGCCGGCGTGATAATGGCGGTGGTGAGGAAATATAAATAAAGATTTAAGGATCAAGGCCGAAGGCTAAGATTTATGGACGCTTTGAGCCCAACAAACTTATAGTGACGTTTAGCTTGCCCTGCGTATCCGGCATCAGTCGGGATCTCTACCTAAGCGACCGTTTCCTGTCCTGTTGTTCTCCTTATAACCTTGCGCCTTGTACCTTAGGCCTTTTTTGTATGTCCGATCAAATTTTCAAATTATCTTCCTGGCCGCGTGCGATTATTCACATCGACGGCGATGCTTTTTTTACGTCCTGTGAAGAAGCGATCCATCCGGAGCTTCGGGGCAAGCCGCTCATCACCGGTGGCGAACGCGGTATTGTAGCCTGCGCAAGCTACGCGGCCAAGAGGATCGGTATCAAGCGCGGCGTGCCGCTGCACGAGGCGCGCAAGATTTTTCCGAGTCTCATCATTCTACCTTCGGATTACGAAACCTACAGCCTTTTTTCCAGGCGGATGTTTGCCATCATGCGCCGCTTCACACCCGATGTGGAAGAATATTCCATCGACGAGGCTTTCTCAGACATCACCGGCATGCGACGCGCTCTGCACTCGTCCTACGAGGGCATTGCGCTTCAGATGAAAGAAACAATTGAGAGAGAGCTGGGCATCACTGTATCCGTGGGTTTGAGTATTACCAAAGTATTGGCCAAGGTGGCCTCCAAATACCAAAAACCAGAGGGGATGACGGTGATCAAAGGACGAAACATCGCTCAATACTTGAATGACCTGCCGGTGGGAAAAATCTGGGGGATCGGGCCGGCCACGACCAACTATCTGGCCAAGCTAGGCATCCGAACGGCGCTGGCTTTTGCCCAACTGCCGGAAAAAACCGTGCGGGCGAAATTCACCAAGCCGGGTGTGGAGATCTGGCAGGAATTGCGCGGCGAATCGGTTTATCCGGTGACGTCTGAAGAAAAAAGCTCTTACGCCTCCATCAGCAAGACCAAAACTTTTGCGCCGCCGACATCGGATGCCAATTATCTTTTCGCGCAACTGATGCGTAATATGGAATCGGTCTGCATCAAAGCTAGGCGCTACACGTTGGCATCGCGGAAAATAGCGGTGTTCCTGAAAAAACAGAATTTCGAAACGGTTGCCCGTGAAACGGCACTTTCGCGCCCCTGTTCCTGTCCTCTGGAATTTTCTGATGTTGTTCGTGATTTGTTTAATGCGTGTTACCATCCGTGTGGGCTTTACCGCGCCACAGGTGTGATTCTGCTGGATCTCGTCGCCGACAGCAACCTTCAATACACGCTTTTTGACAATTCTGTGCAGGCGGAGAAAATCAAAGATCTGTATGGCGTTGCCGATGAATTGGGACAAAAATTCGGAAAACACACGGTGCATCTAGGTTCGTCGCACCTGATCGAAAAACTGGGCAAAGGCCGCAGAGGGTTGCCCACCATTCGTGAGCAAACGCAGCTTCACGGTGAAACTCGCCGCCGCCATCTGGCTTTGCCGTTGCTTCACGTCAAGATGTAACGTGTTAAATTATAAACATTTAACTTAATTGAAAATATTTCTTGCTTTTCGCTTTTTATCTGCTAAGAAAAACAACAAACGTTCGATGTAAATATATTTTTTAAGGAGGGAAATATGTCGTTAAATCAGTTAGTTGACTCGCGTGATGTTCGTTTTACCCTTTTTGAAATGCTGGAGTTGGAGAAACTCAACCGGTTTGATCGTCTGAAAGAATTCGATCGCTCTGTGTACGAGGATACGCTGGAACTGGCCGAAAAAATCGCCCTGCAGCAGTTTTATACATCGAACCGGGATGGCGACACGGTCGGGCTTCAGTTCGATCCCAAATCCAATTCTGTCAAGGTTCCCGAATCCTTCCGCAAGGGATTCAACGCCTATATCGAAGCGGGCTTCCACTCGCTGGCGTTTCCGCCAGAAATCGGCGGAATGGGGATGCCCTCATCGATCTCGATGGCGGCCGCGGAGTATTTCAACGCGGGCAACACGTCGCTGACCATGTACTGCGGCGCTATCACGGGTGCCATTCACATCATCCAGTCGTTCGGTTCCGAAGAAGTCAAGAACATGTTTCTTCCCAAAATGTTCGAGGGCAAGTGGGGTGGCACGATGTGCCTGACCGAGCCCGGCGCGGGCTCCGACCTGGGAGCGCTCAAGACCAAGGCTATTCGGCAGCCCGACGGCACATTTCTCATTTCCGGCCAGAAAATTTTCATATCCAACGGCGAGCATGACATAACGGAAAACATCATCCATCCCGTGCTGGCGCGTATCGAAGGCGACCCGGAAGGGACAAAGGGTATTTCCATATTCGTTGTGCCCAAGTACCTGGTCAACCCGGACCTGACACTGGGCGAGCGTAACGATGTTTACTGCACCGGCATTGAACACAAAATGGGACTCAAGGGCAACGCCACCTCGACACTGAATTTCGGCGACAACGGCAAATGTATCGGCTACCTTCTGGGCAAGGAACGCGAGGGGATGAAGGTCATGTTCATGCTTATGAACGCGGCCCGCATCCACACCGGCGTTCAGGCCGAGGCCGTGTCATCAGCCGCCTACATGCACGCCATTACATACGCCCGCAACCGCATTCAAGGCGTCCATATCACGCAGTCCATGAATCCCAAGGCTCCCCGGGTTCCGATTATCGAGCACCCGGACGTTAAAAGAATGTTGCTGTACATGAAGAGCACGATCGAGGGCATGCGTATGCTCTGCCTCTTCCTCGCCTATCATGAAGACATCATGCATTATTCCCCGTCGCCCGAAGAAGTGAAGGCTGCGATGGGCATCGTTGAAATTTTGACTCCCATCGTAAAAGCCGGCATCTCCGACGCGGCCTGGCTGGTAACGGCCGAAGCGATGCAGGTTTACGGTGGCTACGGCTACTGCCAGGAATACCCGGTCGAGCAGTATGCCCGCGACGTGAAGGTTTTCTCGATCTATGAAGGCACCAACGCGATTCAGTCGCTGGATCTGCAGATGCGGAAGATCCTGATGAACAAGGATATGTTCAACTATCAGATGTTGAAGAAATATTTCGCGGATACCGTTGCCAAGGCAAAAGGCATTGTGGACGAGCGTTATGTCGCCCCGGTTGAGCGAGGCATTGCAAAATTTGATGAAATCATCAACATGATGATAAAGCAGCTTCAAGAAGGCAAGTTTCTGGCGCTGGTGGCCAACGCCACGCCGATGCAGCAGGCGATGTTTCCGCTGATCGTGGCCTGGCTGCACCTGTGGAGCCTGACGATTACCATCCCCAAATCAAGAGAACTCCTGGGCGACGCCAAAGGCGCGGACCGCAAGAAGATTCTCGAGACCAATCCCGAAGCCGCCTACTACAACGGCCGAGTGCTCTCAGCGCAGTTTTTCATCGGCGCAGAATTTCCGAAATTCTTTGGCCGGGTAGAATGCGTGATGAACAATGAGGGCGCGGCGATTAAAGCGGAATCCGAAAACTTTACCGGTGCGCTGAAGGAGTAACGGCGAGGGAGGCAATGCAAGGGAAGCGTCTGAAAACAACCGTTGCGGGGAGTGGGCCAAGAGAGACCGCTCCCTGTGCCTGACCACTGACCGGTAAAGGAGTTTTACGAAGATGACAAATTCCCGCGCAGAGAATTTTCCAACTGACAGCGGGCACTTGCCCGAATAAAGTCTGCACTGTGTTGAATAAATAAGCCATCTTGTCGTGGACAGTCTTGTCACACACATGGTGGTTGTAAAAGTGCCCAACATTTTTAAATTACATTCAGGAGGGAAACGAAAAATGAAAGCGGAAGATGTAAAGAAGATTGCCATGATCGGTGCGGGGGATATGGGACACGGAATTGCGGCTTCCTGTTTGCTGGGTGGCTATCAGGTTGTCCTACGTGATATTGAGCAGAAATATGTTGATAAGGGTGTTGCGGGAATCATCGCAAGCTTAGATAAGTTCAAGGAGAAAGGCAAGATAACACCGGATGCCTTTGCGAATGCCTTGGTGCGCCTTACCCCGATGGTTGATTTGCAGACGGCCGTCCAAGACGCCGATTTCATTATTGAGGCCGTGCCGGAAAAGCTGGAGCTCAAGAAGAGTGTCTTTGCCGACTTGGATAAGTTTGCGCCGAAGCACGCCATTCTTGCGTCGAATACATCCAATATCAGCATTACGGATATTGCCTCTGCCACAACGCGGCCCGACAAAGTGATTGGTTATCATTTCTTCAACCCGGCCATCCTGATGAAATTGGTGGAAGTCATCAAGGGCAAGGCAACATCCGACGAATCCATCCAGGTCGGTTATGATGTTGCTAAAATAATCAAAAAAGTTCCAGTGATCGTCAAAAAAGATTCGCCGGGATTTATTTACAATCGGATCAACGAACCAACGCTTCTTTTGCTTTCCAAAATTCTGGAAGCGGGGCATCCGACGCCGGAAGAATTTGATGCGGCGTTCAAGCCCCTTATGGCGATGGCGCCATTTGAACTTGTGGACTATGTCGGCATTGATGTGGCTGTTCACGGCCTGGAATATTTCTCACAGGTGCTTTCCAAAGACTACAAGCCGTCCGATGCGATTGAGTCCTATCTAAAATCAGGTAACCTTGGCAAAAAAACAGGCAAGGGGTTTTATGACTGGTCCAAGGGTAGGCCCGTCATTAACCTTGCCAAGGCGACGAAGGAATACGACATTAATCAGCTGATCGCCTTGCAAGTCAATGAAGCGACCAAACTTCTGGAAGAAGGCGTCGTGGATGATCCCAAAGAGATTGATCTGGCCATGGCCAACGGTGGTGGTTCGCCTTTCGGACCATTCGCACTGGCGCAGGGGATTGGTTATCATGAACTGGTGTACAAACTTAACGAGCTTCACAAAAAATTTCCATTGAACATATTTAAACCTACCAAAACATTGAAAGAAGGCAAAATCAAACTTTAATGTTGCCGTGGAGAATAATGGCTAATGTGCGGAATTTTGATGTTCCCGACGTGTCTGTCAACTTTTCTCCCAGCCGGAATGTCAGACCCGGCCAGCATATTCCTGCGGTGATCGGTTCCGATCATGGGAATATGCTGGCTTCCTATTTGTGGGAGCTGATTCCTTTCTGGGCGAAAGACCCATCCATCGGTGCGAAACTCATCAATGCTCGCGCTGAGACTATTACACGGAAACCCAGTTTTAAAAATGCCTTCGCGAAGAGAAGATGTCTCATTCCAGCCGAAGGATTTTACGAATTGAAAAAAGAAGGGAATAAAAAAATCCCATACTGCTTTGCCCTGAAATCCGGCAAACCATTTGCATTTGCCGGTCTCTATGAGCGATGGATTGACCCCGATAAAAAACCCTTGGAAACCTGCACGATCATCACCACATCAGCCAATGATGTTGTTGCGCCTATCCACAACCGCATGCCGGTGATTGTCCCAAAAGCCGCGCAGGAAGTCTGGTTGAATCCGGAAGGCAAAGATATGTCAAAACTTCTGGATATTTTAAAACCGTATCCGGTTGATCAAATGGAATGCAAAATAGACGATTTTTATCTGTAATAGTTTTACAAACTACATTAATTTCCTGACCATACTATTCCATGCAGCAGTTCAAGCCGCCATTATTAAAAAATGCAGAATTTTGAATTAGAATATGGTAAACGTCCCTCAGTCTGTGCATAAGAGGAGCCGAACTAGCTCTGCAGCCATCAGATATTAACGAACACGAAGGCATATTATGGGTAGAAGACAAAGTAGAACAGGGAAGCGTCTTTACTTTTTCGTTGTCTGCATCATCACAACACTCATACTCCTGTGCGGTTGCAGTCACTTTCAGGTCAAGTCAAACGTCAAAGAAGCGAATGATCTTTTCAGCCAGGGAAGCTACAAGGCCTCTCTAAGCAAGTATGAACAGATTATAGAAAAATATCCCAACGCGGCAGACAGGGTTTTTTTCGAAATGGGTTTCATCTATGCACATCCTCAGAACAAGCAGAAAGATTACCAGAAATCTCTGGATTGCTTCCAGAAAGTCATCAAGGATTACCCGGAGAGTCGCTACAGACAGGATAGCGAAATGATGGTATTATATATCAATAATATCATTATAAAGGATAAAAAGATTTTAACGCAGCATTCACAGATTGTTACACAGCAAACACAGATTGAGTCTCTAGAACGAGAGGTTAAAAGCAAGGACGAGGAGATTATTACGCTTCAAAAAAAGATTGAAGCGCTTGAACAAGAGGTTAAAAGCAAAGTTTTTGCGCTCCGGAATGGACCGGCCGATAAGATTCTGATAGAAAAGAAAGAACGACTATTGACGCTGATTTCCAAGGACAAGGTGCTCAAGACGTACAAGATAGCCCTGGGGGGAAACCCGAATGGTCCGAAAGAAAGGCAAGGCGACAACAAAACCCCGGAAGGAACCTACGTCATCGATTCGAGGAACAAGGACAGTCGCTATCACCTATCTCTTCATATTTCTTATCCGAACGAGAAAGACAAAAAACGAGCCAGGGAATTGGGTGTTTCTCCGGGCGGAGACATCATGATCCACGGTATTAAAAATGGTTTTTCATGGATGGGCGATCTACACGCAGAACGTGACTGGACGAAAGGGTGTATTGCCGTTACAGACGAAGAGATAGAGGAAATTGACAAGTTAGTGCCCAATGGTACGATTGTTGAGATAAGGCCATAGCGGCAGTAGGAGACAGCGTTAGTTTTCACCTTAAATCCAAAAACCAACGGCAATGAAGACGCGTGTGGCGAAGCGCCATTATTGATAATATTTTTTCAGCATGTGTGATATATATGCACAGTATTGATCATGGCACCTTCCGCAAAGCATTCGACGCAACACATGGTTATGTGCCACCTAATTAAATATTACTTAATATGAAATGGAGTGAAGCCTGGCGCATTCCCGCGATCAAGCGTTTAACTGAAAAATGGTTTTAAATTCTCCTTCATTCAATAAGATGACCTCTATGACCCTGAATCGATTTATTGACCTGTCGCTATTTTCCAATGGGTTTCGTCTTATCGTGCTACTGATATTCTTCTCGTATCTCCATGGATGCGCTGTACTGAAAACGGTGCAGGTGAAATCCTATCCCACACCAAGCTATCCGGAAGAAAAGCTTGAACGAAATGAGTTTTCGGTTGCAAAAGAAGACGATGTCATTGGCCGGTTGGCGTTCGTCAGGCTTGAAAAGGGGGATACTCTGCCGGATATTGCAAGACACTTCGGTTTGGGAATTAATGCAATCAGCGCGGCCAATCCGGGGGTGGATGTATGGGCGCCTGAGGCCGGAGAACGTATTATGTTGCCTTTGAGCTTTATCCTCCCGGACGCAGCTAGAAAAGGCATCGTGATCAACTTAGCCTCTATGAGACTTTTCCATTTTAAAGGGGGGAGTAAGTTACAGGCGGTGTCAACCTATCCTGTTGGTATCGGTACTGAAGAGCGGCCCTCTCCCATGGGTCAAATGTATGTGGCACGTAAGATGTTCCGGCCGACCTGGCATGTACCTGCCTCAATTGCTGAGGATCATCGAAAAAAAGGAGACCCTCTGCCCAGCCAAATTCCACCGGGACCTCTCAATCCCCTGGGAGAATATGCGCTTTATTTAAGTAAGTCGTCTTATTTGATGCATGGCACAAACAAGCCATCCAGCATCGGCCTCAGAGCAACCAATGGGTGCCTGAGGCTCTATCCGGAAAACGTGAAAAAGCTCTACGAGCAAACGCCGGTTCATACACCGGTAAGCATTGTGAACCAGCCTTATCTCATAGGTCAACACAATGGAGTTGTTTACATGGAAGTTCATACGCCCATAGAAAGCTTGGACAATGATGAGTTAGACAAGATATACGCAAAATTGAGAAATATTGAAAAGAAATCAGAGCGCACCCTTGACTGGAAAAAAGTTAAGGAGATACTGGCCGAGGCCAGAGGGATTCCGGTTCCCCTATTCCAAATCCGGCAAGGAAGTGGAAAAGAGACTGCGGAAGACATAGAAGTCACGCACCCGGACAAATTGTATGGCAGACCAGAAATACCGGAAATGAAAATGGGGGCATGGTATGTTTTGGCTGCTAATCTGCAGGACGAGATTAATGCAGTGAGGCTTGCCGCCATTATCAACCACCAGGGGCCGCAAATTCCGGCAAGGGTTTTATCAAAGAATGGTGATAGCTACCGTGTTATCGCCGGTCCTTTCGAAAATCTCAAAGAAGCCAAAGATGCCATCAAACGCTTGAAAATTGATTTGGAAATAGAAGGTATATTGATCGAACCCGTCAGGGATTAATCAATAATGATAAATGATAGCAGACCATGTTAAAATAAGATAAATTAAACAGAAAGGAGGTGATTAGAGCATGAAGAAAAGTCTTTTGGTGATTTCAACGATGCTTGTATTCGCTATTGCTTTGGTGGGTTGTGCAACAACCGGTGATCTTGAGAAAGTACAGGCGCAGGGACAGCAGACGAATGCGAAAGCTGATCAGGCAATCAAAGATGCACAGGAGGCCAAGGCGGCGGCCGATGCGGCCACGATAAAGGCTGCCGATGCCGCAGCCCGCGCAGAAAATGCTGCAAAGATGTCTGAGGAAAGGGCTAAGCTGGCCGAGGAAAGAGCGAAACTGGCTGAGGAAAAAGCAAAGAAGGCGGACGCTGTTTTCGAAAAATCAATGAAGAAGTAAATCAATTTTATGGGAAGTCGTTAACGTTACCTTTAGGGCTTCAGACAAGGAAGGTGGCAGGGTTTGAGATCCGGCCACCTTCCTTTGTCTTTGCCATCCGAGTATTGGACCTGTTAAGCCGGGGTTTAAGACTTATTTCTAGTAGCAATTCAGTCCGATATTTTCTATATTCAAGTATAAATATCCGGTGAGTTTCATCATGGAAGATCGTCAGTTCGGACGCATTCGGTTTGTTTGCGGGGAAAACGGCGGGAAGTATCCTTTCAATCATTCTTTGTACCTTCGAGGAGAAAGATCGCGGGTGATTATCGATCCCGCTTGTTCTCTGGAAAAGCTCACACGGTTGAAGGATGAAGGTGTCGACTGCGTCTGGCTTTCGCACTGGCATGAGGATCACATCCGCTATCTAGACCTTTTTGAAAACCGTTCATTACGGATTTCCGGGCGCGATTTTCCGCCGCTTACGGACATCAATATCTTCTTGGATTGGTATGATATAAAAATTCCGCAGGAACGCGCCAATTGGAGAAAGATCATGCTGGAAGTATTTAATTTTCGGCCAAGGCACGAGGCGAATTTTCTTGTGGACAATGAAACGGTTGATTTGGGAGAGCTTACCATACAAGTTCTCCCAACGCCTGGCCACACGCCGGGACATTTATCTTTCTTCTTCCCGGAAGAAGAACTTCTTTTCCTGGGAGACTATGATCTGACATCGTTTGGCCCCTGGTATGGTGATGTATATTCCGACATAGAAGAAACCATCAAATCCATCCACAAGCTCAAGGCTGTTCCGGCACGAAGGTGGGTTGCTTCGCATCATACCGGTTTATTTGAAGAAAATCCGGACAGACTTTGGAATAATTATGAAAATGTGATCCATGAGCGAGAAAATAAACTGCTGGCGTTTCTGGAAAAGCCCAAAACGTTAGCAGAGATTTGCGCCGCCTGGCTGATTTATGGCAGGCCGCGTGAGCCTAAAGAAATGTATGAATTCAACGAAAGAGCTCTGGTTTGTAAGCATTTAGAATATTTACAAAGACAGGACAAAATTATTTTAAATGGTGAACGTTACGTAAAAGCCTGATGCCAAATTTGACTTGATAAAATGGCGGCAGAACTGTACAAAAGAATAAATGATTGCTCTCCGGAGGATTAAATGTACTGGGAAAAAGACATAGAAACAATGGATCGTTCCAAACTGGAGGCGTTGCAATTGACAACGCTCCAGGACACACTCATCAAAGCTGAAAAGTCTTATTACTACGGTAAAATGTTTAAGGAAAAAGGGATTGGGGTCAGTTCAGTGAAATCCCTTTCGGATATTAAGAAGTTTCCTTTTACCACTAAAGACGATTTACGGGAAAACTGGCCGTATGGTTTTATCGCCGTGCCGAGAGAAGAACTAGTACGGATGCATTCATCATCCGGAACCACCGGTCGGGCTACAGTTGTCTTTCATACCGCAAAAGATATCGCGGTCTGGACAAATATGCTGACGCGCTGTCTGTATATGGCAGGGATGCGTAAGGGCGACGTTTTTCAGAATATGATGACCTACGGCCTTTTTACGGGGGGCTTAGGTTTTCATTACGCGGCAGAAAAGCTCGGTGCGCTGGTCATTCCCGCGGGCGCCGGCAACTCCAAGCGCCAGATTCAATTGATGCGTGATTTTGCTACAACCGCTGTTCACGTCATTCCCAGCTATGCGCTGCATCTTTCTACAGTCTTTGAGGAACTGAAGCTTGATCCGCGGAAGGATACCTCTGTGAGAATTGCTTTTCTGGGCGCGGAGCCGCACACGGAAAAGATGCGCAAAAAAATTGAAGAAATATATGGCTACAAAGCGTTTAACTCTTACGGCCTATCGGAGATGAATGGGCCGGGTGTGGCGTTTGAATGTCCCTACCAGGAAGGTCTGCACATCTGGGAAGACAATTTCCTTGTGGAGATTATTGACCCGAAAACGTTACGACCGGTAGCTGAAGGTGTTGAGGGCGAACTGGTCCTGACATCATTGCAGAAAGAAGGCATGCCGCTTATTCGCTACCGCACCAAGGATCTGACCCGGATGATCCCCGGGCAATGCAGCTGCGGCCGCACGCACCGACGGATTGAGAGGTTCAAAGGCCGGACGGACGATATGTTGATCCTCAAAGGCGTGAATATTTTCCCGATGCAGATTGAGAAGAAACTGATGGACATCGCGGGTGTCGGCACAAACTTTCTGATCATTCTGAACCGACAAGGGTATAATGATGATATGACGGTGAAAGTAGAAGTTCATAAACAATATTTCTCCGGTGACCTGCGACAGTTGGAAGCCCTCAGAAAAAAGATCGTGGAAGAATTAAAGGGTGACCTCCTTATTACGCCTAAGGTCGAGTTAGTGGAACCGGACAGTATTCCGAAAGGAGAAGGGAAGGCGGTACGGGTGATTGACAACCGCAAAGACTAAAGTGATAACACCGGAAAATGTTCATATGCTGCGTTACACCTCGTTCTGTGTCGCTGCGGCTTACACTATGGCGAGCCTCACTCCCTGAGGCTCGCGTGTCTTGCTTCTGCATTATTTTGCGGTGTCATGAAGAATTGTAGAGAATTTCAAGTCTCATATCCATCATGATCAACTGAGGAGAAAAAGATGATTGCTTATCAGTTATCCATATTCGCGGAAGATAAACCGGGAAAACTCGCGACTGTAACAAGTGTTCTGGCCAAGGCCAAAATCAGCATCCGGGCGACAACGATATCGACGTCCGATACGTTCGGAGTAATCAATCTGATAGTCGATGATCCGAAACGCGCGGAGAAAACGCTGACGGACGCCGGCATGACGGTAAACCTCAAGAGCGTTTTAGCGGTACTGATTCCCGATAAGCCGGGTGGATTGGATAAATTAATGCAGCTTCTGTATAAGGAAGGCATCAATATCAACAATGCCTGCGGCTTCGTTCTGGAATGCTCGGAAAAAGCGGTCTTTGTGGTTGATGTAGATCAGATCGAAAAAACGGAAAAGCTCCTGGAGAAGAACGGATTTAAGACCCTGGATACGGAAGCTCTATCAGCGATTGAACCATTTCACTACATGAAATACTGACGACCTTTCGCATTTGCCGACTAACCTTGTTGGCTTTGTCGTCGCATGATCCTTTGAATATAAAAGGCCGTTACTTTTAAATTATTAATTTTATATGGATGAGGATAAGACTATGGCACATCAGGACAAAGGAAAATATTTCAAGAAACATCCGGAAGGCACAAAAGTGGAAGAGGACCTGAAGCAGGAAATTCTCAAGCAGGCCAAAGACAACAATATCGCCTGCAAAGCGGCGGAAAAAATAGCTCAAAAAACGAACGTGCCGCTAAGCAAGATCGGTGTGGGCATTGACCTGCTCAATTTCAACATCGTTCAATGCCAACTGGGGCTCTTCGGTTTTGACGGCAAGCAAAAGCGGCTGCCCGCTGCCGCGACAGTCGCACCAGACTTGGAGACCGCCATTCGCACGGCGCTGGTCAATAACCGGCTTTCCTGCGTTGCCGCATGGGCAATCGCTGATAAATTGGACGTCAAACGCCTGGACGTTTGTGCTGCCTGCGAGAATCTCCAGATAAAAGTCAAGCCCTGCCAGCTCGGCGCTTTCTGATGTGTAGCTTATCGAATACATTTGTTGCAAATCTTCAATGACGTCTCGCCATGTTGAAGGTCTTCTTGTTCTTTTGGATGCAGGGAAGGAGAAAAGAGTCCTATGATTCTCGACTGGCCGAAGATGTATAAAGAGAAACTGACTGATGCACAAAGCGCCTTATCGCGGATACGTCGCGGGGCGCGGATCTTTATTGCGTCGGCCTGTGGAGAGCCGCAGCTGCTGGTTAAGACGCTCCTGGATATGGCGCAGAATTTTGCCGATGTGGAGATTATCCATTTCCTTGATCTGGGGCTCACCGATTATACCTCGGATATTTATACCGAGCATTTCCGGCATAACGCGCTTTTCATCGGTGCAAACGCCCGCGCGGCAATCAAAGCGGGCCATGCAGACTACACGCCCATTTTCCTTTCGGAAGTTTCTCTGCTCATGCAGCGAGGGTCGATGCCCATCGATGTCGCGTTGATTACCGTATCCCCCCCGGATATGAACGGCTATGTCAGTCTGGGCATTTCCGTGGATATTACCAAGACGGCAGCGGAAGTAGCGCGCTATGTGGTGGCGGAAGTGAATACGAATATGCCCCGGACGCTCGGTGACAGTTTCCTGCACGTCAGTCAGATTTCCGCCTTTGTGCAAAACGACGCGCCGCTTCTGGAGTTTGCACAGAAGTCACCGGATCATATCGCCCAATCGATCGGTCAACTAATTGCCGATCTGATTGATAACGAATCCACGATCCAGACGGGTGTGGGTAAAATTCCCAATTCAGTGTTCCCCTATCTCAAAAATAAAAAGGACCTGGGCGTCCACACGGAAACATTTACCGACGGTCTGATTGACTTGATTGAAAGCGGCGTGGTGACCTGCCGGAGAAAAACACTTCATCCGGGAAAAGTCGTTACGGCTTTTTGCATGGGTACCCGTCGCCTCTATGAATATGTACACAACAATCCGCTGTTTGAATTCCGTCCGTGCCAGTACGTCAACGACCCGTATATCATTGCTCAAAACGAACGGATGGTGTCGATCAATTCCGCGCTCACCGTTGATCTGACAGGGCAGGTCTGCTCCGATTCGCTCGGCTTTGAATTTTACAGCGGCATTGGCGGACAGGTGGACTTCGTGCGCGGTTCGGCCATGTCGGAGCGCGGTAAGTCCATCATGGTGCTGCCCTCTACGACGGAAGATGGAAAGATTTCCCGAATTGTGCCTTATCTTTCTCCGGGCAGCGGCGTGGTTGTGACAAGAGGAGATATCCATTATGTCGTGACGGAATATGGGATTGCCTATGTTCATGGCAAATCCATCCGGGATCGGGCCATGATGTTGATCAGCATCGCCCATCCTAACTTCCGTGAGGAATTATTGGAGGCTGCGAAAAAACAGGGCTATATTTACCGCGATCAGACGTTGCCTGCGGTTTTGTATCCAAAGGAATACGAAATCAATTGGGTGGACAAGAAAAACACCCAGCTATTTTTTCGTCCGGTGAAGGCCACCGATGAGCGCGCCATTCAGGAACTGATTTATGAACTGCCGGAACAGGACATCTATACCCGTTTCTTCCATAGCCTTAAATCCTTTTCCCATAAAGTCGCCATGCCGCTGGCCGCCATTGACTATAACGACAGAATGGCCATTGCCGCGGTGATCGGTAAAGCAGAGCCCGAAAGCCGGGAAGAGATTGTTGCTATCGGGAGATACATCAATGATCCCAATACGCGATATGCCGAGGTGGCTTTTACAACCCATCAGGACTGGCAGGACCGTGGCATCGGTACATTCCTTTTGCGGTATCTGATCCGCATCGCGAAAGAAAAGAACATCGCGGGATTCACAGCGGATGTTTTGTCCCGCAATAAACCGATGATGCAGGTGTTTGCCAAGTCCGGCTATCCGATGACGACACACCTGGATGCCGGTGTTTACGAGTTGAAAATCAATTTTAACAGTGAAGAAAATAAGAATTGACCATTAACCGATAAAAAAAATTATAGGTGCAACCCTATGGACACTAGACGAAACTTTATTAAAAAAAGCGCCATCTTCTGCGCGACTTTAAGTCTGCCGCTTCCCGCTAGCGGGCAGGCGGCTCACTGGGAATTGAAAACCCGTAATCCGAAACGAGGACTAGTTGTATGTTACAGCCAGTCGGGATTTACCCGCCGCTATGGAAAACTGATCTCCTGTATCCTCAAAGAAAAGGGACTGATGGCGGATCTGGCCGACATCCGGAGTTTTGATACAAAACACTTGACGGATTATGATCTGGTCCTGATCGGTTCGCCAGTTTTTTATTACGATATCCCATCTAATGTAAGCGACTGGTTGGCGGCGATGCCGAAGATCACAGGAACGCCCGTGGCGGCCTTTGTGTCTTTCGGCGGGCCGGAAGGCAATCAGCACAACGCTCTGTGTCATATCCTCCGTCTTTTAACAGATAAGGAGGGCACCGCTGTCGGCATGCAAGCCTTCCGCAGTATTCCCGCATACCCGACGCCGACCTGGGACAGCGCGAATCAACGCTCGGGCGAACATCTACCCAATGAAGCCACCTACGAGCAGGTCAGGCGTTTCACCGATCAGATTCTCGCGCAAGTCAGCCGCGGTGAGGCTATCCGTTATGAGGCCGAACTAGCGCTGCGAGAATTCCTGCGGATGCTCCCCCTGGTCTGGTTCAACAAGAAAGCGATCAGCAAACATATGGTGGATGGGTCCAAATGTATTGCATGCGGGACCTGCGTGAAAATGTGCCCGGTGGCCGCGATCCATCCGGAGAAACAGTGTGTGGATCGGGACAAGTGTCTGGCCTGCTTTGGTTGCCTGAATAACTGCCCGGCAGACGCAGTGGTCATGGAGTATCGCGGAAAACATCTTTATGGTTTTCCGGAATATCTCCGACGCAAAAAGTTGAATATTCTGGAACCAGCAGAATTCCGGAATTGCAGTCTTTGATCATGTGTCGGAGACAGCCGCCCGTAATTGAACATACTGCTCCAAAAGCCTCATCATGCTGTCTGCGTTTTTGTGCGTGCCCGCGATGATTTCTTCCATACCCAGGGGTTTCTCCTCAAGGCCATTGCCGTAATTGTCAATGAAACAGACCGAGGCGTATGGCAAACCCATTTCCAGGGCAATAACTGCTTCGTTGGCCATTGTCATTCCAACGACGTCGGCAAAATTCGCCATCATCCGGATTTCCGCCCGCGTTTCCAGTCGTGGGCCTGTAACCTGCCAGTAGATTCCTGTCTCCACAACGTCTAGGTTGCAGTTCCGCGCCGCTGCAATCAGTTTTTGACGGACAAATTCATTTAAGGATGGCGTGATGTGGATGGCTTTATTCTGATGGATGGTGGGTGTCGCTGTGAGTGTAATAAAATCATCGGGAATGACGATCATACCCGGATGCAGATTTTTTTTTAATGATCCGGTTGAGTTGATGCCGATCACTTCAGTGACACCAAGATCTTTGAGTGCCTGAAGATTGGCATGATGGTTGATCTTGTGCGGCAGAATATATTCGTCGGGATTATCGCCATGACGGACAATCAAAACCATCTGATCGTTTGCCGTTGTCAGCACTTCACCATATTGATTTTTGATCCGTTGTCGGTTGCCTTTTTTGATCAGATCGTTTTTTTCCATAATCACTGTACCTGATAATACACCCACACGTCTCATACCAACCTCCTTATGTATGCTAATTCATAACAGATAAATAAAGTGTAGTCAAAAAAATGAAATGGCTTGCCTAGTCGGTAAATAGCATTTGACTTTCTTTGGTACGCTGTGACATATAGTCGGCAAATAAAAAAGGAGGGCGTGTCTTTTATGAGCAGCCAATTTCTTGGTGTGGCCAACGATGACAATTTTGAGGGAGAAGTCCTGAAAAGCGACAAACCAGTGCTCATTGATTTCTGGGCGCCCTGGTGCGGGCCATGCAAAGCCATTGGCCCGATTGTGGAAGAGATTGCCGCTGAGTATCAAGACAAGATCAAAGTTATGAAACTGAATGTTGACGAAAGTCAGAAATCGGCGGTTGCCTACGGTGTTCGCAGCATTCCTACCCTGATCATATTTAAAGGCGGGAAGGTATTCGACACCCTCATTGGTCTTGTGCCGAAGGAGAAACTCGAAGAGTTTATTAAAAAAAGCATGTGATTTTCATTGGACAAGTCCAACGGAACTAAAGTTACCTTCTATTAAATTTTGGACAGGATCTCTTGTGAAGTTAAAAAAAATCGGTATCATCCTAGCTCTTCTGCTGATGTGCAGCGGTTGTTCATTGAGTAAAGCGACCATCCTGTCATTTTTTCAGAAAAGCGAACCGGTCCGGTCAACGCCGGAATCCCTATACTCGCGCGGTACGGTTGAATATCAGAACGGCAAGTATAAAAAATCTCGGGAATTTTATGTTCGCCTCAAGGAAGAATATCCCCTTCACGACCTGGCCATTTTAGCCGAACTGGGCATCGCGGATTCTTTTTACAGCGATAAAGAATACGCGGAGGCGGAACTAGCCTATCGTGATTTTACAACGTTTTATCCGACGAATGAGAATGTTCCCTATGCGATCTATCAAATGGGGATGTGCCACTACGTGCAAATTGGGGCGGTTGACCGCGATCAGACGGAAACCATCCGAGCCAAAAAAGAGTTTGAAAGACTGGTTGCCCGTTTTCCACAAAGCAAATTTTCCATCCTGGCCGAAAAAATGATCCGGGAATGCAAAATGAAACTTGCCGAACATGAGTTTTATGTGGGTAATTTTTATTTCAAACAGAAAAAATATAACGCCGCGCTGAAACGCTTTGAAATCATCACGCGTGATTATGCTGGTGTGGGCATGGATTTGAAAGTTGCATCATATGTTACGGAAACAAAAGCCCGGCTTGCCGAAGAGGCAAATGCTCAAAAGCTAAAAGAAGAAAAAGCGAAAGCAAACGCGCAAGTCAAAGAAACTTCCAAACCATAAGGAATTTATTCTTTAATTCGTAATTCAGCCATTTTGATCGTGTGAATAATATCTTGGCGAAGAATTTCCGGATTGTCCGACGTGTCAACTTTAAAGTAGCTGCCGGCGGGGATTTCGCTTAATGCCTCATACTGTTTTTTCTGCTCCTGCAGGATTTCCCAGCGGCCGTCGGACGGATTATCCTTCTCCAGCATTCTTTTTTCCAGGCGTATTTTAACGATGTCATCCGGGCAGGTGCATTCAATAACATAAAATGGCACGTGAAGCCTTTCAGCGAGCTTAAAGGCCAGCGCGCGATCAGAGCGATTCTTAAAAGAGGCGTCGATTATAACGGGCTTACCCTGCTGCATTCTTTCGGCAGCCAGCTCGACGGCTT
>CAZOPH010000002.1:0-72689 GCA_964581635.1 uncultured Smithella sp. | reverse complement strand
TTAATACCTTTTCAATTAATCGATGTTCTATCATCAAAAGTCCACGTGGTTTCATTTTTTTACTCCTTATTATATTGTTTAATGACCATGGTTGTGAACATCAGTGCCGTGTTTTGCTGCGGAAGGCCTAGAACCTTTAGAGTGTTCATCATGGGCTCCCTTGGCCGTTGCATCCATGTGGATTCTTTCCACGTAATGGGTGAAGGCAACATAAGCTTCTACAAACTCCCGTCCCTGTTCGACACTCTCATCCTTGTGTTTGTAAGTAGCCGCTGCACGTTCGTAACGAGTCCTAATACCGTCTGCAACGTCATCGGTGACCAGTTTTACCAGTGCATCAGCAGAGCCACTTGCCAGGGCTTTATCCGCTTCGGCAATGGCAGGTTCTCCTTCACCTGCCGGTTTCAACCCGGTAAAGGGTGCGCCTTCACCAGCTCGATGAATCTTGACGAGGGTTGCAAAGAATTTATTTTCTATTGCATCAGCATTTTTCTTTCCCTTGGCGCTGAGTGCCTTGGCAAATTCTGCACGAACAGCCTTTTCATCCTTCTGTTTTACCCACTTGAGGACGGGTGTGACATCTTTGGTTTCCAGTGCCTTCCGGGCATCCTGAATGACGGGACCATCTAAAGTGTCGCAATGAGCAGCGGCAAAGCCGTAAATTCCAAGAGTTAATGCCGTTGTAACGGCAACAAGCAAAAATATGCGAATTAAATATGGTTTCTCTTTCATTTTAATGCTCCTCCTATGTAATTTGTCTTAAAAGATAATATGTGTATGCAAACTTCGCTTTCCCCGATTATTTGCGTATCATAATAGCACTATTCATGTATTTTGAAAGGAAAATACATAGCCTCATTGATATCGGATTGAAAGCTAGTATCTTTGTTGAGGCTGAGGTTGATGTTTCATTGACTACTGGAAGAACATCTCTGGAAAAATCTATAATCGATGTTTTAATTTCCTGAAATGGTCACGTCTTTAATCATCCACCCACAAGTCAAAGTTCTTCACTTTGGAGCTCAGGTGACAATAAAGTCATCATTTGTGCTACCTGAAAACTGATTCTTTTCGTTGATTGGAATGACACGTCCGGCAATAACTGCTTTCCCATCTCCGTGAAGAGCCATGTTTTCGGCTTCAATATAATTGTTCGACAAACTCGTTGTGACCATTCCGTCATGGCCAAAGGATTGATCGAGACTTCCATCTGCATTTCGTCGGATAAGGATCGACCGGCTCTGATTAGTAAAAAAAGAGGATGCCGACACAAGTATCTTTCCGTCTTTTCGAATCTCAAGCCCCGAGGCATAAGTGCCATTGCCAACTTTGACAGTTACAATCCCGCTTCCTTTTGCCATAGCTAAACTGGTCAACGATAGCGCCACAAGCAGTGCATAAAGATATATTTTAATCTTGCCCATTTGATTCTTTCATAATCATGATGTCTGACATACGGTCAGAAATTATCAGTTAGCCACTATCTTATCAATGATAATTTGTCACAGAATCCTGTGTGGATAAAAGCCTGCAATGCCGTATAGTAAAAAGATGGTTAGAAATCACACTTGCGGGAAGCTATTTTGATTATTTCTTTTACCTATTAAAGTCCAGTAGAGGACAGCTCAGGACAAATGAGTATAAATATCAATTCAATCCAATAACGAGTTATTCATGAATTATAAAGATCTCGCTATGACGTTTTTCTGTATTTCTGAAGTACCGCCGGCATAGAGAGACAAATAGCTTTCACGGAGATACCTCTGCATTCTGTATTCCATAGAATATCCCCTGCCGCCGAATATCTGCATGCCCTTTCTTGCTATATCGTTGAGTGTCTCGGAGCAAAACAACTTTGCCATGCAGATTTCCTTGAAGCAGTCTTTTCCCATGGACTTCATCCATGCTGCATGGTAGGTCATCCACCTCATCGCTTCTATCTGCGTAGCGATGTCTGCAAGTGCATACTGTATTGCCTGAAACTTTATGATGGGTTTGTTAAACTGCTGACGGGTCTTTGCAAATTCCGTACTTTCTTTCAGGATAGTCTCGGCGCCGCCGAGGCAACTCGCTGCAACGCAAATTCGCTCATACTCTGCTGTCTGGAATAGTTGAAGTATCCCATTATTCAACCATTCAATTCCGCCGAGGATATTCTCTTTTGCGATAGACACGTTCTGGAACTTCACTTCACACGATGGATATGCATTCCCTGCCAGCTTTGGGATAGGGGTAATTTTCAAGCCCTCAGACTTTGTAGGGACAATGAACACACTCATCAGTTTAGATTGATCGGTTACTGGACTCGTGAGCACAACTGTTATGATATAATCCGCCACGCTCGCCCCGGTTGTCCAATATTTTGTCCCGTTGATGAGAAAGTGATCACCCTGAGCAATTGCTGATGACTTTATTGATCGCGCATCAGATCCTGCTTCCGGCTCAGTAAGCGCAAAGGAAAACTTAATGTCTCCCTTTAACAGTTTCGGGAGTAACTCCTTCTTCTGTGCATCATTGCCGCAGTTAAGGATAATCATTCCGGCAAAGACAACATTTACAAGGTATATGTTCACGGCGGTATAACTGTTCTTGGCAAGCTGTTCTGCAATGAGCACTATATCCATTATGTTCCCGTCTATCCCGCCATATTCTTTCGGAAAAGAGATTTTCAAGAAACCATTGTCTGCCATTTTTCGATAGAGATGCTCAGGAAATTCATCACTCTGTTCCAATGATGTCTCAAATTCCGGTGGGCACTCATGAACGCAGAATTCTGCAACTTTTTGCTGCAGCAATTGTTGTTCAGTAGATAGTTCGAAATGCATATTATTCTCCTTAATTTGGAATTAAATCATCTGCATTAGCTTCTTTCTTTCCATGCTCTACCCCTTTCTGGAGGATTGCATTTTTTACAACCTTTCATGTATTTCATTCCAACAAAAAGAAAATTCATAGCAATAAAGGAATCATGGGTCCTCTATAATTAGCAAACCTCATCCATTATCGCATTCTGCTCGTATGGATTTTCTTCATGCTCAATCCTCGCACGAGCGTCCAGGAGAATGATGCCCTTTCCCTCATCGAATATCCGGACAGGGTTGAGGTCGAGTTCCTTGATTTCGGGATACATGTTCATGAGATGGGAGACTCTGATAATCGCCTCTATGAACGCACTGATATCAGCCAATTTCGCTCCCCGTGCACCTTCAAGTATTTTATAACATTTAAGCCTTCTGAGTTTCTCTTCAATCTCTTGTGGTGATGATGGGCATATGGCCCTCTCGACGTCTCTGAAGATTTCGGTATAGACGCCTCCATAGCCGAAGACGACAACAGGGCCGAAGCTTTTGTCCCTTATCGCGCCGATAAACATATCATGGCCCGACGGTGCCATCTCCGCGATCCTGACGCCGTTAATCTTTGTGCCGGCATTATAGGAGCGGGCGTTTGTTATAATCCGCGCGAAGGTCTCCGCCGCCTCGTCGTCGTTCCCGATCCCAACAATCACGCCGCCAGCATCACTCTTGTGCAGTATGTCCGGAGAATCGATCTTCATGATGACCGGATAGCCAATCGTCCGCGCGGCGCGAACGGCCTCATGGACATTTGAAACGGTGACCGAAGACGTGGTTGCAAGTCCTGCTTGACGCATGACATCAAGCATTTCCTCGCCGATGGTGCCCTTCATGCCGTTAATTCTTTTGCCGATCCAGGTGGAGTCCATCTTATAGATATTCATGGCCTCATGCGGCTTTACGCCCTGCCGAGCATAGAAGTCAGCCTGTATCCTCAGGGCCCTGACGACCTCTTCGGTCTGGTTATAGACCGGGAACCCAAAGTTAGCATTCAGTTTCACGTACGCCTCAAATGAACAGGACACACTCATCGCCAGGGGCTTGCCGGTCTTTAATATGACTTCCTCTGTTCTGGAGGATATATCCGTGTAAAACATCTTCTTAAAGATGCTTTTGTCTTCTTTGGGAATAAGGGGAAGCGCGTGACCATATATCGCACCGTCGACTTCATCACTCGAGAGGGCATCGTGGAATATCTGTGGATAGGTTTGTGTGTCGTAGATGTCGCCCATGTCGAGGGGATTGGAGTAATGTATAACGCCGGCGTTATTGTAATTATCCAGTTTTTTGTAAAATTCTCTCCCCGGGTCTGCAAATTCGAATCCATACTTTTCGCACTGGTCGGCCAGCATGACGGCCGCACCACCTCCCGGTGTCATGATCATAAGCCGATTCCCTCTCATGGGCGGAAGCTTAAATATCTTCGCGAGTGATGCGAATTCACGTAAATCCTCAATCCGTATGATACCGGCCTTCTCGAACGCGGTGTTGACGATGTCGTCGTCATTGCTTAAAGATGCGGTATGGCTCATAGCGGCCTTCGCCCCCGCGCCTGACGTATTCGCCTTGAGTGCGATGATTGGCTTTTTTATCCTCCGCGCCGTTTCGATGAGACGACTGCCATTCTTGATGCTTTCCAAGTATAGGCCTATCACCTTGGTCTGCGGATCCTGGCCTAAATATTCGAGCACATCGACTTCGTCGATGTTCAGTTTATTCCCGATACTTGCAAACTTTGCCATGCCCACGTTCTCATCATTCATTAAATTCCACAGGATAAGGCACAACCCGCCACTTTGGGTAATGAAGGAAAACCCACCTTTTTTCATCGCCTTATGGGGAATAAAGGGAAGACACAGGCCGCTGTGCGCATCGGATACAGTGAGGCCATTGGGGCCCATGAATCGCATGTTGTATTTATTTGCGATAGTCGTGACCTGTTGGGCAAGATCCTCACCAGACTCGCCCAGTTCATTGAAGCCGGAGGCCAACACGGCTGCCCGAGTGATCCCGAACTTGCCACACTCCTCCATGGCCATGGGTACGAACCGGGCCGGTATGAGCAAGACAGCAAGATCTGGGATAATAGGAAGATCTTCAAGACTTCCGTATATGGTAACATCATGAAGCTTTTCTTGATTCGCACCCGGGGTTACGCCAAATATCTTTCCTTTATATCCCCAGCGTTGCGTATTCTGCAATATGTAGCCTGGAATGTTGTTCTTTTTAGTTGATAGACCGAAAATGACGATAGATTTGGGATTGAAAAACTTTTCCACGATAACTCCTTTTTATCCTTTGTTTTATCTCATATTAGGCAAAACTGCCTTGATCAGTATCGTTGAAACAAGTTAGTTAATTCGATCGGGATTGCCTTTCCTGTGTTTGCGAAGTGCATCTCCATTAAAAATCAGACCTGCTTCATTAAGCACCTTAATGATGTAAGCATCATGATCGTTTTTTATGTAACCGGAAAAAACCATCACGGCAAATCCATGCGTATATATCCAACCTTTCCTCAATAGATCCTTTCTTTCAGTAAGCGAAAGTTTCTTGAGTTCCGGGACTTTTACTATCTCTTTGTCCAGTTTTCTTAGCATTTCATTGACGATTTCGCTCGCATCGTTGCTCTCAAGGAAGATGGCCTTAAAAAATTCCTTATGATCCCTAGCATACAAAACATATCCGACACCGGTGTTCAGGAAGGCATTTTCCGTGTATTGCCGTGTGACATATTCATAAAGCAGATCAACCATCTTTTGCAGCACTGTCTTTTTGAGCTCATCCATTGATTGAAAATTTCCGTACACGGGCCTAGTTGAAGAAATCAATTCCTTGGCAACTTCTCGGGCACTCAGTTGTTTAAAACCCTTTTCTTTGACAATTCTCAGGGCGGAGTCAATAATATTGACCTTGTTAAAAATCACTTTGGGTGGCATACAATTTCCTCAACTTTAAAATACGCATGTAATGCAACATATGTAATTTATAAAGTCAAGTCCTAAAATACTGATACCGGATAAGAAAGATTATTTTCGCTTCATGGACTCGTTTTTTACCCAATTTATAATAGTAGTGAAAAATTGATAATTATAGATCTACATCCAATAACGCCAGTGGCTAAGTTGTGGACGGTTGGAACAAGAAATAATATATTCGACAAACTTTAGCCTGTCAGACATTGTGCAGGGTGGTTGAAAATCCATGGCACATTAATGTTAAATTTATCAGTAAAAAACAAAATAAGTGGTAATATATTTTAACCTATACTTGTCTCTGACAAATTTAAAGCCAGTTGTTATGGATATCGAAATAGAAAATTCATATTCTAAATTCGTGACACTACAGGATGAATAACCTTTGTGGGAATGGTCAAGTATGGTGATCTGTTAGAAAGATTTGTTATAAATAAACAAATATTTGAAAAAATCAGGAGATAGAGATGATCAATCAGGAATTAGTTGCCCCATGCGGTCTTTATTGTGGTGTTTGCGGCATATATTGCGCAACAGAAAGTGGTGATGAGCAGTTAAAGGAGAAATTGGCCAAAGCATACGGCGACACTCCGGATAAAATTAATTGTAAGGGCTGTCTTTCTGATTCGGTTTACTGGTATTGTGCCGTTTGTGCCATTAAAAGCTGCACTATAGAAAAGGGTTATCTCGGTTGCTATCAATGCGCTAGTTTCCCCTGTGATAAAATTGATAATTTCCCGGTGCCAGAGGGCAAGAAAAATATTCTGCGTGCCATCCCGCGCTTGAAAGAGCTGGGCACAGAGGCATTTGTCAAAGCTGAAGAAAAACTTTTTTCCTGCGATAATTGTGGCACCAAGCTTTTTCGTGGGGCCAGAAAATGCCGCCAGTGCGAAACAATCAAAGGATGAGAAAATATTTGCGTAGGTTTTTGATCAAAGCTTCCTTTTTCTGAAGATGGAGCATGAGAAACGCGCTTTTGTTTGTCAACGATAAACAGCCACAAAATGTGGGCTGTGAATTGTGTTTATTACGAATGGAAGTCTAGCATTTAAGTCATGGATGACGATTTGTGGAGTACAGGAATCGATTTACCCATTTTCGGAAAATGCCAGATAATGTTCTATTCAGGTGGTCAGATAGACGAATGGAAATTATCGCTCTTCAGTAATGGTTATCGGGCTGCCAATGATTCCTGCATAAAAGACGATAATTTCTGCAGGATCGCTTCCGTGATTAATACCATAGTGTGCCGTGTTCACCACCTCGACGATCGGATCTCCTGCTTTGAGGTAAAGCGTTTTGCCGTCCGTCGTGACGACCATAAGTTGCCCGCGTGTCAGCACCCCGGCATTGATCACCGGATATGGAATTGTTCCTCCTCTGATTACATTTCGTGGGATCTGTAAATATTCCTTTCTGAGCTGCTCAATTATTTCTACAGTCAGTTGAATCCTGCTTCCATTCTATTTGAAAAGCGGTACTTGTCAATCAGCTTCTCATATTCCTGCTTATAGAATTTTGGCTTAGACCCAGTCGTCGGCATACCTGTCCGGACGAGTCGTGACCACGGATCAGGCAATCTGCTCAGTGCTGATAATTACCGAGTGTAAGGTAGTACAAGATAGGAAAGTGTGAGGGCAAAGAGGAAGAAGTACATCGATTCAGATGCAACCGTTCAGAACTCACTGATACTCTTCGAGATACCTTTCGATATATGCTCTTGCTTTATTTTTTGGCTGAAAAATTCCGAAATGGCCCTCACACAGGATGTCGGCTTCAAGGGCAAGCAGGGTTTGCATAGATTTCTTCCAGGCATCGATATCCGAACCAAATGCTTTATGGAACGGACCGTGGATATCCTGGCCGAACAAGACTCGTTGGCCCGACCTGTCCAGATAGACGGCAATGGAACCAGGTGTGTGTCCGGGGGTGTGCAGGCAGTGCAGGTCTTCGTTGCCGAATTTCAATATCTCCTGCGCACCTGTTAATTTCCGGTCGATCTTCGTCGGTGGAAACGTCGTGCCGTACCAGTTGGCTGCAGTCCGGATGGAATCACCAGTTTCCAGCGCTTTTGCGTCGAGCTCATGAATGACAATTTTCGCTCCGTGTTTTTCGCGAAAGAAAGGCGCGGATCCGATATGGTCGATGTGACAGTGCGTCAGAATTACATGAGACACAAGCGTAGGAATCAACCCCAGCATTTCAATATTGCGGACCAACTGCGACGAACTTCTTCCGGACCCCGCATCAATCAAAACCAGATCGCCTTGAAAATCGACCAGATAAACGGCTGCATCATCAGCCTGGGTGACATTGGGTCCTCCGATCAGATAAACACCGCTTAAGATTTCCTCCGCTTTCATCCTCATATCTTATAGACGCAGCGTCCCGACAATATCGTTGATGCTTTTCATGTTATTTTCCTGCAAATAGCGCTGCATACCGTCAATAATTTCCATCGTCGCTCGGGGATTGATAAAATTGGCCGTGCCGATTTGCACTGCTTTTGCCCCGGCCACCATAAATTCCAGCGCGTCTGTGGCCGTCATAATACCGCCGATGCCGATAACAGGAATGGCAACCCTTTGCGCCACCTGCCAGACCATCCTCAGTGCAACCGGTTTAATGGCTGGACCCGACAAGCCGCCGGTAATATTTTTTAAATGAGGGGTTCGAGTTTTAAGATCAATGGACATGCCGGTTAAGGTATTGATCAGGGAGACCGCATCCGCGCCTGCTTCTTCCACAGCCCTAGCAACAACAGCAACATCCGTGACGTTGGGCGTCAGTTTAACGATTACAGGCAGATGCGTTTCGGCTTTTACGCGCCTTGTAACTTCCGCCGCTGCCTTCGGATCGGAGCCAAAACTCAATCCGCCCTTTTTCACGTTCGGACAGGAAACATTGACTTCCAAAGCATCAACACCCCCGGCCTTGCTCAGTTTCCCGGCAACCTGGGCATAGTCCGTGTAGCTTTCGCCGTAGATGTTGGCAATAACGGCGATTCGATACTGCTGCAAGAAGGGAAGCTTCTCTTCGATAAACGCGTCCACGCCTATATTCTGCAGGCCTACGGCGTTGAGCATACCTCCCGCCGTCTCCATGATACGCGGCGGCGGATTGCCCGGGCGGGGTTTAAGTGAAAGACCTTTTACCACGATGCCACCCAGCCGGTTTAAATTCACATAATCGGCATAATCTTCTCCACAGCCGAATGTTCCGGACGCCGTCATAACCGGATTTTTCATTTTTATCCCGGCGATCTCAACGGCCATGGCTGCATCTGTTTTGTTCGCTCTTTTCAAGAGAGGATACCCCTTTAATATATACTTTCTATTCCCAGATCACATCTTTCAGTTCAAATACAGGACCATCGGCACACACACGGTTGTAAATCTTACCACCCTTTTCGTCTTTGATGGCTACGGCGCAGCCCATGCAGGCGCCGACACCGCAGGCCATGCGTTCTTCCAGCGACACCTGACAGGCATATTCGCCGGATAAAATCGTGGACAATGATTGAAGCATCGCTTTAGGTCCGCAAGCATAAATAATTGTATTAGAAGGAGAATATCTTTTAACATCTTTTTGGAATATCCTGGTAACTAATGCCTTTGCTCCCAGACTTCCATCGTCTGTACACACGGTAATATTGTAACAGAGTTTTTGAATACGATCGAGACCGACAACCGCTTCGGCTGTTTGCACACCCAGGTAAAATGTCATGGTCTGTCCGGTCAGACCTTTTTTCCTACAAAGGTATTGAGCCAGCCAGGACAGTGGAGCAATGCCGATGCCTCCGGCAATGAAGACGATATTCTTTTTCGCCGGATCAATGGTATAGCTTCCACCTAGCGGCCCAGATATTTCGACCTGAGATCCTTTAATCAATCCTGCCAGTATTTGCGTTCCCTTGCCCACCACGCGATAAAGAAGTTCAATGGCGCAATTCGATTTGCTGCGCGTATATGAATAAATGCTGATAGGTCGCGATAGAAACGGGTCTTGTAAACCGGCGATACGGATCATCACAAACTGCCCTGGTAAGGGTTCTGTAAAACTTGAAGGCAACTTCACTTTCATCAGAAAATAGTCGATCTGAAGTTCTTCGTTATAGGATACTTCTCCAATGTAAATATCTTTAGCCATTTTTGCTTTCCTGTTGGATCTCCGCCCACATTACCAGAGCATTCTCATGCGTGTCAGTGTAATAGTGAAGACGTTTTCCTTTTACTACAAAACCGCATTTACGGTAAAGATTTATTGCCTCCTGGTTTGATTCGCGAACTTCCAGAGTCTGTTGGGTCATCCCGACCTGCGCCCCAATATGATTCATTAATTTCATCATACTGGAAGCCAGCCCCTGCTTGCGAAATTCATTTTTGACCGCCAAATTGTGCAAATGAACTTCATCGGCCACCAGCCAGAAAATAATATAGGCGGCGATAAGTGTTTTCCCTTCGATTTCAATTTTAATGACCATGCACTGAGCGTGTGCTGTTCTGAGTTCATCGAGAAACATGCCTTCCGTCCAAGGTGTCGGAAATGATGTTACTTCAATCGCCAGTATTTCCGGCAGATCTTCCTTTTTCATCAGATCGACGCTGATTTGCTGTTTTGTGTTTTCAGAAGACATGGAAAAATTCCATAGCCATGACAACAACTAAAAATATCGCGCAAAAAACGGGAATTGCTCTACGCAGCTTAATGGTATTGAGCGCAACAGCAATGCCCACAAGCGGCAGAAAATAATAAGTCAGGGAAAGCATGGCATTGACCTGAGCCGGCATTTTCGGATAAATCCAGATCATCACGGGAATGAAGATCAGCTGTAAAATGAAAAGCAGGACAATATAAAAAATGGATACTTTGGCCAGCCCCAGGTGGGTTTTTCTTTCTATGGCCCGTATATTGAGCGCTTTGGCATCATCCAGTGCTTGATCCGAAAGAACATTATTGGACTCGACAATTTTAACATCCATCTTTTTTGCCAGGATGCCGAAAGGAATCGCAAGAAGGATCGACAGGGCTATCAGTTCTTTTGAGACGATTCCCAGTGTTTGACTGGTCAATATCGCAGTTGATGCCGCCATCGCTGCAGCAATGGAATCATTGGGAGGAATATAAATGCCAATGGGAACGCGGTCAATCCAGAACAGCTCGAGAACCGCGCCGATGATCAGTCCTGTGTAAGGATCTCCAAGAATACTGCCAATGACAGGGGCAATGACGATCGGCCGGGAAATCATGGCCTGAATGAATATACGATCAAGAGAAAGGAGGCCGCCGACAAAAGATATGAGAATGATTTTTAAAAACAATATCGTTCTTACCTCACTATTGTTCTACTGGGCGAAACTCCTTCAAAGCTTCTCTGATATTTACGGCTTTTTCTCTGGGAACTCTTTTCAGTTCTACAGCGACGCCTTTGTCCTCCAATAACTTTAAGACATCCTGAATTTCCGGTTCACATAGGAACACAGATGGTGCGCAACAGACTTTATAGTCTTCATGATGGATATTACCAATGTTAAGTTTTTTAAAATGAAATCCCTCTGAATAGGCTCTCACGGCATCGGCAATATTTCTAAATAATACGATTGTCTTTTTGCCCTTGCCCTGAGCGTAAACATAATTTGCGATAAAATCCTCCACAGAACAGATATTGATTTCGATTTCACTGGGAACGGCCATCCGAATGACGGTCTCACAGAAAAAATCACTGGCAGCGTTATCATCCACGACCATAATGCATTTCGCTTGAATAAATGGCACCCAGGCTTCCAGAATCTGGCCGTGAACCAGTCTGTTGTCCACCCGCACCAGGGCCATGTCGTAAGATTCCGCCAATTGATCACCCAATTGCTTTTTTACTTAATATTTCACTGGCCAGAGAAATATTCTTTTTCCCGTAATCCTTAATAAAACAGGCAAACTCATTTAGGGTAGTTTCTTCTTTAACGTCCGATAGCTTAAGTAGCATCGGCAGATTAACCCCTGTAACCACTTCCACTTTACCTTCTTTCATGAAAGACAGGGAAATATTCGAAGGTGTGCCACCGAAAAGATCGGTCAGAATCAAGACACCTTTGCCTTGATCCAGTTTTTTGATCGCGTTTTGGATTTCCTTTTTTAAATCTTCCACGCCTTTGGTCTGTTCTACGCAAACATGCATAACGTCTTTTAATTTTCCTTTTATGGATTCCGCTGCATGAATCAACTCATTCCCCAGATTCCCGTGGGTTGTTATAAGTACACCAATCATTATTGTCTCCCCTCTTTTGAAAGCACAAGGAACATTACGTTGGCGCAAAATGGGTTCAAATGCCTGCAATGATCCTCAAAAACAAGTCGGTAGGCTAATGGATTGCCTAGTAATTGTCAAGATTTATCGAGAATAATTTAAATAAAATCACTGCAGGATCTTACAATGGTATGACATGAATATTATTGATTTATTTGGCAGTTACTTTCCATGGAGATTTGATGGCGTCCGTCAATCCGGATTGTCTGAGTATCTTCTTTTGAATTGTTTTCATGAATACGTCCCTGGATGTCCATATGTCCACATAAAAACGTGCGCGGGTAATGCCCGTATAGAGCAATTCCCGGGTCAAAACCGGAACATCACTATCCGACAGAATAAGCACAACCTTATCAAATTCCGACCCCTGGCTTTTATGAACCGTCATCGCCCAGACGGTTTCACACGGGGGAAGTCTTTCGGGAGCTATACTCCTCAGGCCCTCTTTTTGATCACGGAAAAAAACCTTGAGTTTTTCTTGATCAGCAGGGTCTCTCAGAACAATTCCGACATCTCCATTGAATAATTTCAGACGGTAATCATTTTGCACAACCATGATCGGCCGTCCTTCATAATACTGAGACGTAAGATTGATCAGGCCTGATTCGGCAAGAAGTCTTTCGATTAGATCATTCATACGTTGAGACCCCCATAAACCGACTCTCAATGCGCACAGGACGCGAAATGTTTCGAATTGGTCAAAAACATCCCCTGCTCGCAGTGAAACGGATTTGACAGTCTGAAAATATTCCCGATAAGACTTCACGACCTTTTCTTTCAGAAGTAAAATTATGTCTTCGGTGCTGGAAATTTCAGATAAGCAAATGTCTGAAAATGTTTCGGCATTGATTAATGCAAGAGAATGCAGCGCATCACCCTCTTTCACTGCTCGGCTCAAATGTCCAATGCCACTTGCTTCAGAAAAACGATAATTCTGTTTCAGCTCGATAATGCAGTCCTGGACACCGGGCAACGCATCTGACACTTCTGTCTTTTCACCGCATATTTCAGACAACTGTTGTCCAAAGGTCTTGGAAAAAAAATTTATTGGGTCAGGAAAGCAGATACTTCCCAAGACAGCGCCGGTCTCGACGGATGCCAGTTGATCCTTGTCCCCCAACAAAATTAACTGTGCGTCGGGAGCAAGTGCCGTCATCAGTTTCGCCGCGAGCGGTAAATCAACCATAGAGGATTCATCAACTACAACAAGGTCATAGGGCAAAGTGTTATTTTCATTAAAATGAAAATAAGGTGAATACTTGATGCTGCCGAGAAGGCGATGAATCGTCATGGCTTCTTCCGGTATACAATCTATAACATCCGCAGGACAGTTGAGTATCGCTTTTGTTTTTTTGACCGACTCTTCGAGGCGCGCGGCGGCTTTCCCCGTCGGGGCACACAGGGCAATACGCAACGGATTTTTCTTTGTATCCAGTAGAAAGGCCATGATTTGTGTAATGGCTGTCGTCTTGCCTGTTCCCGGACTGCCGGTAATCACCATAAATTTTCTCATCAAGGCTGCCGCAGCGGCGATACTTGGCCAAGATATCTTACCTAAAGACATCTCCGGAAAATAGGATTGCAATCTTTCCCGAATTAATTTTGGGGAGGTTAGCGGATCTATTTGAACCGGTATGCAGCGAAGTATGAATTCGGCTATGTCTTGTTCATATTGCCAGTAACGATGAAAATACAGGCGATGCGCTTCATCCAAAATCATAGGCTTGAAATCACCGGGGGCACCAACGCAATCCGAGAATTTTAAAGATTGCAGCCATGTCGATAATTCCGGAAATTTCACTCTTTCAATCTGATCATCACCGGTCGTGAAAGACTTGCCTGCATATTCAGGTAGATTCACACAAACATGACCGTCTCTTAATTGACGGCTGACTAGTGCGGCTGCCAGTTTGACGTCATTTCTGTTTTCTGAGACAAGGGAAGATATAAATTTCCCCATCTGTAGATCGAATGAGGAAAAAATACTCTCCATATTTTTCTTTATGCTGCCATTGATCATCATGTCGCCCACCTTTAAGGCCTTACCAAGACAACTATGAATAAGCACATAAACCTTGTCAAGGCGATAATTCTTTATTTTAGAATATTTTTAGAACATTGTATTGACATTGCCATACTCAAAATTTATAATTAATAAAAATGAGTAAAATGCTTTTTAAAAAGAATAACCGATGCACCTATACCGTTTACTTATTCAGCACCGTTTAGTTATTACGATCATACTGGCTCTCATTGGCGTTGTGTTGATGGCTTTTTACACTGTTTGCGATACGTCCTGCTCTTACCTTCGGGGTGATATTTTCGGCATCGACCTAAAATATGTTGGCGTGGGATATATGGCCTTCATCATCCTTCTGTCGCTTTTAAAGCAGGCGGATTTAATGCGCATGCTTGTCGCGGCGGGCATTGGCGTGGAAGTATTTCTAGTTTCTTTTCAAGTGTCGGAAAATGTTTTCTGCCCCTTTTGCTTATCTTTTGGCATATTGGTTTTAATGATGTATCTTATCAATTACGAAAGGTCCAGCATGAGAAATAAGTGGTATCAGAAATTAATATATGTCTTAGGCGACGCAAAAATTCCTTTCATCAATCAGCAGCGTCTTCCATTATTGGCCATGATGCTTCTCGGCTATATATTTGTCAGCTTTTCCTTTTCCGGGTCGGCAACGCCGGCTTATGCTGCTGACAATACGAGTAGTGTTTCCTATGGCAAAGGATCCTGGGAACTCATTATTTTCACAGATTACTTTTGCCCTCCCTGCCAGTCCATGGAAAAAGACCTGGAACCGGAGATTGAAAGACTTATGGTGAGAGGGGGTATCAAGATCACTTTTGTCGATTTTCCAGGTCATAAAGGTACAGCCCTCTACGCAAAATATTTTCTTTCTGCTGTCGCTTCGAACAAAGGCTATCAAAATGTCTTGAAGGCAAGAAATATTCTCTTTGATCTAGCCGGGCAAAAGAACGTAGATCAGGAAAACGTATTGGCGGCCGCCCTGAAATCGAAGAATATTGCTTTAAAAGTGATCGATCCCAAACCCACTTTTAATCAATGGTCAGAGATGATCAAACACTTTGAAGTCGATCAAACACCAACCTGTATCTTACGTTTCTCCAGCGCCTATAAACGAAAATACGTTGATTCGGAGCACATTCGCACAGAACTAATTCCGGAACTTCAGAAGAGGTTTCCCAAGGGTAAGAGTAAATCGTGAAGCGCGACCTTAATTTGCCAGTAACGCTTTCTCCAGTTTCACGATGAATTGCCTGGCAGGCCGATCAAAAAATATTCCGTTGGTCGTCCCCCCTTTTGAATTAAAGCCTCGCAAAAAGAAATAGTAAATGCCGCCAAAATGTTTTTCATATTCATAATCGGGTAATCTTTTTTTCAGATACTGATCGAGAGCGACGGTGTAGATTAAATATTGCACATCGTAAAAGGATTTAATCATCTCCCGCTTTAAAAGCGTTGGGGCGTAATATTCATAACGATCACCCAGATCATTGGACTTCCAGTCAGCCAGATAATAGTGGCCATCGAACTCAAAGACCAGATCAATGAATCCCTTTAAAAAGCCCCGAACCGGAGGGAAATTCAATTTCCTTTGATCTTCTGATTTGTGAAGTTGTTCCGTCTGTTGCAGAACAGACATTAACTTTGCAGGATAAATATCTTGCATTGGAAAATAAAATTCCAGTTCTTTAATGCATTGAGCATTGCCCAGTTGTGATAAACTGAATTCACCTTTGCCTGAGCAATCAAGCCTCGCCTGCACAAGTTCTTTGAGCATTTTTAAAATGCCCGACTGCCATTGTACGGGATAAGCATACTTCTCCAGAACCCCCCTGATGATCGTTTCTGTTTGTTCTTCATGCACCCGGGTAAAATCGACCTTTTCCAATATTTCATGTAATAGAATACCCGAGGTTGCTCCCGGTGGAAAGAACAGGATGTTATCCGTTTTCTCCGTTTCCGGAATCGCTGCAGAATGGTTTGTAAATTCTATCTGCTCGTCCCATTCCACATCATCTTGCGAAGCTGAAGTCAGATAGGTATAGCTTGCAATTTTCCATTGGGAATCAATCGTGCCTTTAAATTCATGGTAAGAAATATTCCCCAACTCTTTTTCCGGCGACCATTTTTCAACCTCGGAAATTGTTTCCAAGCTTTTGATTCGGATGTCCCGTGGAGCAAGATTGGAAAACGACCGCATCTGTTCGATCATCTCTTCGTTGCTTAAGTTCATCGCTTTATTCAGCCAAAGTTCCCGATGAAAAAGATAGGCAACCGCGCTGGACGAAGTGCCTTTGATGTTTCCCCATACAAAATAACAGCGGTTTTTCGCGCGGGTGAGCGCCACGTAAAGCAGGCGGCAGTTTTCCGACAAAATTTCCCTGTCATAAACTTCCCTGTGGATATCCATGTTTTCCGATCCCAGATCAGCAGTGGCTTGCCAGTCATTTTTTTCATCATGAAAACAAAGAGGCAGATTTTCTTTTTGATTGGGGCCTGCCTCCCAGACAAACGGACAAAATACAATCGGATATTCCAGTCCCTTACTCTTATGAATGGTGATGATACGGACACAATTCCGGTCTGTCTCCAGGCGCAATTGCTGATCTTCTGTCGCATTTCCCTCAGCAAGAATCATGTCGTCAAACCATCGTAGTAAATCTGACGGTCTCAGATTACCCAGGGTTTGCGCCTGAAGTAGTTGCTGTGCCAGATGAAAATAATTCGTCAGTCGTCTTTCTCCATTGGGATGAGAAGCACTACGCAGACGGGCACTTCCTTGTTCCAGCAATAGAGTGAACATAGTCAGAAAGCCTTTGGTCTGCCACAGACCGCTATAATTTTTAAATTTAATCTGCCAGTCTTCCATTCGATCATCTTCTTCGGAGCAAGCGGCAATGTCTTTTGCCTGCAAGTTGAAAAACGCCGTTGTTAAAGCGGATAGCACATAACCCTCATTTTCATAATGGATGATACCCAGCATCAATCGCCGCATCTCTTGAGCTTCATCTGAGGAAAATACACTCTCTGCCGAATAAATTACGGAAGGAATCCCTGCTGTCGTCAACATCTTTTTAAAGGTTATGGCTTCGGTATTTTTACGCACCAAAATGGCGACATCGGTTTCCTTTAAGGGTTTTTCGCCGATAAATATTTTTTGCTCGCGGCCGGACTTTAAAAGTCGGGATATTTCCCAAACAACTGCACGGTTAATCAACTGACGGGCGATGCCGACTCCCAGAGTTTTTCCATCTTCACCTCCCGGCACAAACCACCATTGCAAGCCGGCCAATTCCTTCCCTTCAATGGTCAGCGGTTTAATTTGCGCCGCCGAAGCTTGCGTTATCCTGTGATAGGGAATTTCATCGTAAACAAAAGAATGCTCCGGTCTTTCGAATAGAACATTGACAGCGTTGATCAGGGATGCTTCCGATCGCCAGTTATGTTGCATCGTGTATTGATGATCGACACTTTTGGCCGCCCGTAGATAGGCGTAAATATCGGCGCCGCGGAAACTGTATATGGCCTGTTTGGGATCGCCGATATAAAACAAGGCATGATTTGTCTTTTTTGCGGGTGTCAAAAAGACAGACTGCAAGATGGCAAATTGGAAGGGGTCTGTATCCTGAAATTCATCGACTAGCACTGCCCGGTATTGATTGCACAAGATATCCACAAGCCGATCCCCGCCGGAAGCGCTCAAAGCTGCATAGGCGCGTGAAAGTAGATCATCAAAATATAAAACATTTTTTCTTTTTTTTAAGTCGGGAAAATCGACACGGGCTTTCTCCATAAACTCTCTTTTTAAGCCGGACAGATATCGATTAAGGCTCGCTTCAAGATTTTCCGATTGTTCAAGCATTTCTTGGCTGAGGTCAAAAAGGGCATGTTGGGGGGTGCTTTGATTTTTATTAGTTTTGCGGCGCAAATAATCCGCACCTAATTTTTGCAGACAGTCGGGCGCCGGCAACGATACATCATCGAGATTCATCATCTCTTCGATATCCCGGATCAGTCTATCCACTTTTTTGCCGTAAACCACACCACTTAGTGCCTTATCTCGCAGCGCGGCAACGATTGGGTCCTTATCTTTCTGCCATAGCGATTGAAAACGCGAATAATTCTCCCGCAGTTCTTTCAGATCCTGTTCAAAGTCAGCCATCGAGAATGGATCGAAATCGGGAATAACTTTTAAATCCGGCTTGGCCAGAATCATCCGCAATAAAGCCAGCAGCGTGTTTTTATCCATTTTGCCTGCCAGTGAATATCGAACGATCACAGGATGATTTTCATAAAAATGTCTGCGCCAGAAATCCTCGACAAATTCCTGTTCCAGCCTTTCCTGATTTTCGATTAACTCCGTTTCAAAGAGCTCTCCGCTGGCAAAAGCGTTATCCATCAAGATCCGCTGACAGAAGCCGTGGATCGTGTAAATGGCTGTTTCATCAAAATTGGCCAGCGTGAGACTTAAATTCCGGACAATCCTTTTTCTTTCTTGTGCTTCAGGATACTTGTCCAAAAGATCTTTCAATAATTCCGAGGATGCTTTTCCCGTCAGAAATGTGATCTGAGAATCAGCAACCATTTGATAAATGCGTCTTTTGAGTTCGGCGGTAGCCGCATTCGTGTAAGTTATCACCAGCAATTGCCGTGCAGCCAGATTTTTCTCCACGAGAAACCGTAGGTACAAACCTGCCAGGGCATATGTCTTGCCCGTGCCGGCGCTGGCCTCGATAAGGTTAACGCCCGCCAGCGGACATGTTGAAAGATCAAAAGACTTCATACGGGGCTACTCCAGTTTTACAAGATGAGTGAATAGTTCTTTCAAAATATCTTCCGCGATTTTCTCAAACTCTGCATCAATCGGCACGTCGTTTTCAAAACATATTTTGCAGGAAGTTTCCCGAAATTCCGCATCCGACGAATGGTAATCATTGCCCCACCAGGCCAGATTCGCAGCGACAATCGCATCCTCGCGTGATTTTTCTTTGAACCATAGAGCCTGCGCATAGTCCCACGACGAGCGCGCGAAGAACTTCAACGGCTTGGTCTGGCCCAGATAAAAATATTTAATGATAACTTTTAGAATTTCTTGAGCGTCTTTGATCGGTTGCAACCGCCAGCAGTAATCTTCACCCAAAATAAGACTGGTTTTCGGGTAGCCTTCAGCCGGTGCGGCGTTCAGAATTAAATGTGAAATCCAGGCACTCAGATAATCATTCATTTTTAATTTGGCCATCCGGTAACAGATCCGATAATCTCTGTAAAGATTGTCCAATACGCCTGTCAGACTGTAATCACCAATGTGCAAATCGATATTCAGAATTTTCGGTTGTTGCCCTTTCAAGTAGATACCAACTCTCGCCGCAAAATCCCTTGTCTGACGTGTAAGCGTGTTGAAAAAGTAATTCCCGGCGCTGCCGACCGGCAGGACACCTTCAGCCTTTTTCAGTTGGAATACAAACTGATCGTCCCCTGCACTGAGATGGTTCTTCATCAGATCCTGCTTAATCTGATAGGCGTTCAGGTAGTCAATTGAGAAAGGCTCACTGACTTCCTCCTCCCAAAGCGCCGTGGGCAATGTCAGACAAAGACGGTTTTCCAGAAAGTACCGGGCCGGATTGCGGTAAAACATCGTCAGATCTTTGATCGAAATAATCCCTATGGGCTCGATTGTTTCCGGAAGCGCCTCTTCCAAAAATGGAAGTTGTTTATCCTGACGGCCAAGAATCGCCAGATAATTTTTCCTGGAATAACTATAAAGATTTTTATCTTCTCCAAAATATGCGGAAGAAAAGGCATGCAAACGATGTTTCCTCGTGATCAAATTGGACAGGGGCTGATCATCTCCGCCGTAATAATTTTTATCGAGATAATCCAAAAACTCACAGACCAACACCGAAGGCAGAATTTCGCTATTGTCGGTCATACTTTGTCCGATATAACTGATGATCAGATTTTTGCCTGCGGATAAAAGCGCTTCCAGAAAGAGGTACTGATCATCGTTTCTCAGCGATCTATCTCCTGCCCTTTTTTTCGTTTCCATAAGATTAAAGCCTATTTTCCTGTCCTGGCGAGGATAGGCATCGTTATCCATGCCTATGAGGCAAATAACATCAAAGGGAATACTGCGCATTGGCAAAAGCGCGCAAAACGAAACACCACGGGTCAGAAAGTGTGAAATTCCCGCCGGACTTTTGCCGGATTCCTGAAGATAGCTTTTCAGGATACTCAATTCCATACGCTGATTGGATTTGGACCACTGCCGCTCGGCTTCAAGAGCGCTAATCCATTCCCTGAGAAGATGCAAATCATTACGATACGCATCGGATGTCGGCAGAAAATCCGTAAGAATATTTTGCAGGATCGCACACCAGTCCGCAAGAGGATGGGGCTTAAGCAAAACTTCCCTTAGACTAATCACCTTTTCCCAAAAAAATAAGAACCGGCCAAGCACTTGGGCCTGCTCCGATTCGATCTCACCATAGGGCAGAATGTCCGAAAATAATTCTTGACGACGACCGTCCAGTGCAAATCCTGCAAGCAACCGATCTAACCCATGTTGCCAGGTATTCTGGCTGAATGGTGGCAGATCATAGGTCTGACGATGCGCGACATCAATCCCCCATTTAATATGGGTTTGAGAAATCCAATAACGGATCAATTCGAGATCAGCGGATGTGAGCTCAAATTTTTCACTGATGGCGGCATTTTCCAGGATAGATAAAACATCTGCAACCGCAAAACGGCTCACGACTAAATCTAAAAGAGCCATGAGACCAATGTTTACGACGCTTGTGGAAAAAAGTCCGCGGTCCGTAATCATATAAGGAATCTTCGGCTCCCTTGATTCAAAGACCGCCTCAATATATGGGGCATATAATCCGATATTCGGCGTCATCACCAGCACATCTTTAGGTGTCAAGCGGCCGTCCTCTTCAAAGAGCTTCAGTAATACATCATGGAGGCTTTCAACCTCCCGAAGTGGATTGTGGCAAGAATGAATCTGAATGGAATTATCTTCAGATGACCATGGCATTCGTGATGTGTCTCTTGTATATGGTTCTTGCAGCAGGTAGATATCAGACTGAATTGAGGCAAGCAGGTTATTACTTCGTGGTTTTTCAAATCGATCAATATATTCGGCGGAAATATTTTCCATCAGTCGAAAAAAGTCTCTCCCCTGCCTGCCCCAAGAGGCCAAAAGTGAATTGCCGCTTTCCAAATGCAGTAAGTCATCATCCATATCAGGCAGGTCGGTTGATACTTTGCTGAGCGTCGCACCGATTTCGCGCCTTGATCGGATATCCGCCCAGAATTCCTGAGAAGGGTTGAGATAGTAATAATCCACGGGTAAATGGGCCGACAAACTGGAAAATATCTCCAGGTAATAGGGCGGCAGATACGATATCCCGAAGATGGATAATCGCTCGGGCAGAGCTTCCGGCCGATAAGGCTTATTTTTGACAGCGGATAAAAACAGTTGCCGCAACCGGGCTTGATGCATTGTGCCCTGGGAGTCAATAATGATCCGCCAGAGTTTAGCCTGCCAGCACTCCCGCGTATCATGAACGTTCCCTCCTTCCCAGCCCACAATCATCTCCGGGCGAAAAATTAAGTACTGATCGAACGTCGCGGCGATTTTCTTTGCCAGTTGATATATTTTCTGCTGATCGTTTGAATCTCCCAGATAATGGCTGAGCGGCAGAAAATCGTCATCTCCGGACAGTTGCGGCAAGAGTTCCATGATCTTCCAGGTGAGCACTCGTTCATCGAAAGACAAATCCGGCGAATATTCAGGAATAAAGGCTCTGAATATTATCTCCAAATACTTTTTGGGAAAGGGAAACCAGTAATTAGCAGCAATACCATGCCGGCTTGCCAGTTGAAGCGAAACCCACTTGGCCATGTCCGTGCTCTGAACAACAACGGTTTCCATCGCCAGGGGATTTTTAAGCGGCTTATTGAACTGATCGGCAAGACATTGGATCAGTTTTTCCAGTTTGTTGCTGACAAAAACATTCATGATTGATTTTTCCGCTTTCCTGAACTAAAGACATCAACTATCATAATTTTCATAAGACAGATAAAATATTTTAATCCTATGGGCTACTTTTTAAATAGAACGGATGGTTATCATATTCACACATTGAGATCCCTGGGATGGGAACTGACCGTCTGCAACGCACTGTATCCGGAAAACAGCCCCTGCCGTAGAGCCCTAAAATCCAATACTTCCTTCGGCGAGCATCTTTTTAACTTTATTGGGCGATTTATCCCCCTCACAGACTTAAAAAACATTCTGGAAGTCGGCGGTGGCCTGGGGTATCTGATGCGGGATTTTCTGGTCCTTGCCCCTCACCTTCAGGCAACCATGTTGGATATTTCACCTTTTCTGCTGCAAAAGCAGAAGGAAACATTAACGGGGTTTCCCGTCCATTTCCGCGAAGTGGATTTTCTGAAAATGGCCATGTCCGAACTTCGATCCTTTGACTTTGCTATTCTAAATGAAATTCTTGGTGATTTTCCCACTCTGGTCTTTCAGCAAAACATCCCTGAGCAAAATGATCCTGACACAATTCGTTTTTTAAACAGAGTTGCGGATTATGAGAAAGAATACTCCCTGAAATTTACCCCTGATGAAAATATTAACATCGGCGCCCTGGAAGTTGTAGAAAAATTATGCCTGGCGGCTGTCCCCTACATTTATTTAAGTGAACACAGCTGCGAAGCGTCAGGAAATCACCCGTCTATTCCTCATCTACATTTTACAGCCCCCGGAACTCCAGAAAGAATAGTGCTTCAGGGTCACACCGAATTCACTATTAAATTTTCTCATTTGCAAACAATCGCCCGTGCTTTCCATTATAAAGTCTTCAGAGGGCAGTATATCGATATCCTTTCCATCGACTTTAATGATAAAGCGCAAGCTGCCTTGCGATCCTCTACGCCACTTTCCGATAAGCAGGAAATACTCCAGCATTTTATTTATGATCTTTACAGGTATGAATACATGATAATGACCCATGACATTAAAAAGAAAGGATGAAACATGAAGGCAATTCAAATTATCTTGATCGGTTTAGTTATATTGTTTTTCTTCAGTACCGATACCCTAGCCTTTCGCTGCGGTTCCGGTCTAGTCACAAGCGGTGACACAAAAATGCAAGTGTCCATCACATGCGGCAAGCCAACGTCTAAAGAAAAAGCCTGCGAAGGAAGGCAGACAACCGCGGGTGTGGACAAGGATGGGAAAATTAAAAAATCAAAAAAATGCGCCAACAAATTGGATATCTGGTATTACAACTGCGGCGACAATGATTATATCTACGCCCTGACATTTGAAAACGGCATTCTGAAAAAAGAATCAACAGAAGGCAAAGGTAAAGGCAAATCCGACTGCTTAGGGAGGTAGTGGTCATCTACTTCTTATGCAGCAGTTCAATCATTTTCTCCGGATCATTCGTCGGCAGCGAACAGGTAAAATTCGAGCAGACGTAGGCGGTTGCCTGACCATTGCGTATTGAATGGAATTGCACAAACGGCGCGATCGTTTCTATATCAGGCGGCGTTGAACCCTCGGATCGAAAGATAACGATCGTGTTGGGCAAAAAACTTTTTCTTAAAGCACGCAGCATCAAGCGTGTATCTTCCTTGTTCATATATCCGTCAATAATCACTTCGCTTGCCGGACCAATGGCAAAGTCAAGCCCACACAGAAATTGTGTATAGGCCGTCGGCATCGTATCCACCGGCGCGCCAAAAGCTCTGTAAATTTCGCGCGCGCTTTCATCCATCTTGGCATTGCCGGTGAACCTCGATAGACGCAAGGTATTGATAAATGCAATGGAATTGCCCGACGGGATGGCGCCGTCATGAAGTTCTTTGGGACGCGTCAAAAGCTCTTCCGCGTCAGCAGGTGTAAAAAAGAATCCGCCGTTTTGATCATCCACAAAATAAGCAAATAAGTGCGACTGGAATTCCAATGCTTTGAACAGATGCTTTGTATCAAACGTTGCCTCGTAGAGCTCCAGGAGGGCCCAAACCATAAACGAATAGTCATCGATGTTTGCTGGGATGGACCCCTGGCCGTCCCGAAATCGATGCAACAGCCTGCCCTCTTTGGTTTGCAGCGATTGAATAATAAAATTCATCGCCCGGAGTGCAGCGTCAGAGTAAGTTGGCTCATCAAAGACTCGCGCGCCACAGGCCAGCGCCGCAATCATCAGGCCATTCCAGTCGGTCAGAATCTTGTCGTCTTTATGCGGTCGCACTCGCTTTTCCCGAACCGCGAAGAGCTTTTTTCGAATGCCCTCCATTTTACAGAAGAATCCCGTCAAACCATCCTCTGCATCGTCTATTGATGACGGATTAAGATGCGGAATAAAGTAACCGTCTGGTATTTCCTGCATGCCCGGCATAGATATGTCACTATGGTGCCTGTAGTAAGACAGGAACAAATCCGATTCGCTCTGAGTAAGAACGCTGTGGATCTCTTCCTCTGTCCATAAATAGAACTTGCCTTCCATGCCTTCGCTGTCCGCATCTTCGGCGCAATAGAAACCGCCACGGTCGTCGGTTAGATCGCGCAGAACATAGGTAAATATTTCACGGGCTGATATTTCGTATTTCTTTTTTCCGGTTGCCTGATAAAGTTCTATAAAAGCCATCGCCATAAGCGCTTGATCATAGAGCATTTTTTCAAAATGTGGAACGATCCAGCGAGCATCCGTCGAATAGCGGTGAAAACCGAATCCTATCTGATCGCAGATCCCGCCGTAACGCATGTTTTGCAGCGTGTGTTCCACCATATGCAAAGCCTGCACATTGCCGGTTCGTTTCCAATAGCGCAAGAGAAAAAAGAAATTGTGCGGAGAGGGAAATTTTGGTGCCTGACCGAAGCCCCCGTATGTCCGGTCAAAGCTCATGGAGAAAGATCGATACGCACGATGCAGCGTTTCTTCGCCAAAATCTTTTGCGTTGCTGATGGTCGGCTGTTGCACGAGTTGTGTAATTTCCGATGCCACGGAAAGAACATCCGCACGTTTCGTCTGCCAGAAGGATTTGACTTTTGGAATCATCTCCAGCAGTCCAACCCTGCCATATCGTGTTTTTTTGGGAATATAGGTCGCGGCAAAAAAGGGTTTTTTATCGGGCGTCATCATGATGGTCAAAGGCCATCCGCCGCTTTGCGTCATGAACTGGCATACCTTCATGTAAACCGCGTCGATATCGGGGCGCTCTTCACGATCAACTTTAATGCTCACAAACGCTTCATTGAGAAGCCCGGCGACCTCTTTATCCGCAAAGGATTCGCGTTCCATCACGTGGCACCAGTGACAAGTCGAATATCCAATAGACAGAAAAACAGGTTTGTCTTCCAATTGCGCTTTTTCAAAAGCTTCCTCACCCCAGGGATACCAGTCCACCGGATTATGAGCATGCTGGAGCAAGTAGGGGCTTTTCTCCTTTTGCAGTCGATTATGTGGCATCATGCTCGTGGAATCTGTAATATTCTTTCAACCTCTTCGATCTCCCGGGAAATCCTTGAGACATCCCAATTCAACTCTTGTGCGGCAACAGCAGCAACTTTCTCCAGGACTTCCCTTCCCGGATTTCCCAAGGTACCAATCCCGGTTCTTCTCAGAACAATATCGGCAAGCGATTGGGCCATTTCTTCGCGGACGGCGTAAACGACTTGAGCCAGTATTTCGCCGTCACTATTTACAATTTCTGCAAGCTTTTTATCCTGTCGCGCAAGCGTCAGGACCTTGTCAAATTCAGTACCGTAATTTCTGCCGAGGTATTCAACGGTCGTATTTTTAAAATCACTGTTTTCTTTTTTTATAGAATCAACAAATATTTTAATGTCTTTTATCTCGCAACCGATAAGCCGTTGTTTATGAGTTATACACTTGCCGAGTCTTCTCCCCAGTCTCTTTTCCACCGTATTTAAAACATTCTGCGCGAGATTGCGGCTGGTGGTGAACTTACCGCCCTCCACGGTTATAAGGCCCGGAAGTCCTTCATCTGAATGGTCATAAATCTCGTATTTACGGGTAATGGTGTGCACATCCTCTCCCCTTGTATCGAGAAGTGGACGCAAACCGCCGTATGAAAACAACACATCCTGATATTGAAGGGGATTATTGTTGCCGAAATCCATGTTCACCGTATCCAGCAGATCCTGGATGCTTTGCCTGGTCACGTGATAGTCATCCGGAGTTCCTGGATACTCCTTGTCTGTCGTTCCAATTAATGAATGCCCGCGCCAGGGTATTAGAAAAAAATGGCCTGTCTTCGTCATGGTGCCGACGGCCTGGTTATTGATGAGATTTGTTACAATGAGGTGGATCCCTTCGGAGCGACGGATCTTACCTTGCGAATCACCTTTTTTGGCCAGTCTGAGGACAATGTCTGCCCAGGGTCCGGAGCAGTTGATGATTAGTTTTCCTTTGATAGTGTGCGATCTGTTGTTCACAAGATCCCGCACCACGATACCGGAAACCTTATTGCCCTCTTTTACGAAAAAATCTTGCACCTCGGTATAGTTTGAAACTCTTGCTCCATAATGAATGGCCGATTTGATAAATGTTAGCGTCAACCGCTCGGGAAAAATATTGAGGCTGTCATAATAGACCCGGGCCCCTTGCAAACCCTCGCGTTTAACGTTCGGCACCCTCTCAATAACTTCTTCTTTAGACAGGGAATAATGATTAGGGATTTTCTTGCTTTTGTCCCATGTGAATTTTTTATCGAACGCGAGCAGATCGTAAACGAAAAGACCGATCTTCATGACCAATGTTGGATTGACGAACATGAATGGAGTGGGATAGACAAAGTTAGGGGCTATATTCCCCATAATTCTGCGTTCACTAAGAGACTCGCGCACAAGGCCGAATTCGAAGGTTTTCAGGTATCGCAAGCCGCCGTGGATTACTTTGGAAGTTGCGGCGGATGTCGCCCAGCCGAAATCGCTTTTTTCCACAAGCGCAACGCTCAGCCCCCTGCTCGCAGCATCGTAGGCAACAGCGGCGCCCGTAATACCCCCTCCGATAACGAGAACATCGAATGATTCGTTCTTGTAGTCATCCATGAAACGCTTCATCATAAATACACCTTAATGATTGAGATCTTTGAAACTGCTTTTATTGTTTTTATACAACGCTTGATAGTGTTTATAAAGATTGTCATACATCGCCTTGTTACCAGGATTCGGTTTGAAAGAGTTTCCTTTCTTTAGCATCCTGTTTATTGCGCTGAAATTCTTGTAAATTCCAAAGGAAACCATCGCGATGGCCGCAGCACCCTGCGCGGATGCCATCTGGGGATTCATCATTTGCACAATCGGCTTCTGCAAAACATCCGCTAAGATCTGACACCATACGTTGCTCTTTGAAGCGCCGCCGATAAATCGGACTTCATCGGTGGTCGGTTTACTTTTTTTCAATGACATCTTTTCCACGAATTCCATTCCCCAGCGGATATTAAATGCAACCCCTTCCATCGCGGACCTGCAGAGATCGGCCCGTGTTGTATTCATGCGAATGTTGAATATCTGCCCTCGCAGGTACGGATTATTGATGGGTGATCGCTCCCCGAAAAGCCAAGGAGTTAAGATGACATGATTCCCGCCAGGGGGCGAGTTGGCCGCTTCTTTGTCCATTATCTCGTATATTTCAGAGGTTGATTTTCCCTGCATGAGCTCGGAAGGATACAGCATGTCCTTAAGCCAGTCCAAAGCCGCACCCAGTGTTTCCTGCTTGCTGATCAACAGGAACCTACCTGGAATTCCCGATACGATTGCCCCCACGTAATGTTGTGTATCGACAGCAGTCCCAGGGTGGTGAGTGGCGACCCAACCGGCTGTGCCGATATTAACGTGCATGTTTCCCATCTCAATCGCGCCGGAGCCAATAGCCGATGCAAGTAAGTCGCCGGACCCGTTCACGACAGGAAGGCCGATTGGAACGCCGGTTTTTGTAGAATAATCCGCCGTGACATGGCCTGCGATTGCCGTTGATGCCCTTAGCTCAGGCATTTTGCGTGAATCGAGTCCATACATTTTATGAATATCTTCCGACCAGACCCACTTCCCCTGGTCCTTATTGCGCGTATCCATGAGCCAGGTGACGTTTGCCATGTCGTATGAAGTCACATAATGACCGGTTGCAAGAAAAATGGCATAATCTTTTGCGTCCAGAAATTTATGGACTGATTGATACAAGTCCGGCTTGTATTTTTTTAACCAGGCAAGCTTGCACACAGTATCCTTCCCTGTTTTCCCGGGTGCGCCGCCGGTTATTCTCATGAATTTGAGAAGTTTTAAGATGGGGTAGCCTTCAATCTTGACAAGACCTTTAAACATTTCTTCCTGCGTGAAACAGGCAGCACGTTCATCCATCCAAGAGAGCATGTTCATGAGAGGCTTTCCGTCCTTGCCCACCGGAACGGTGTTTTGCATCTGGCTCGTGAACACGAGGCCGGCTAGCCTTCCGGCCAGATCAGGATGCGCAGCAAGAACATCTCTGCTGGCATTATATATGGCATCCGATATCTCCAGCGGCGACTGCTCAACGCACGACTTGTCCGGATAGGAGAGACTACAGGTTGATTGACCGGAACCTATGTATCCATCAGGGCTTACGATTACCGCTTTCGTCGCAGTGGTACCAACATCAACAGCAAGAATAAGATTTTTTTCTTTCATAGTTGCCTCTCCTTGGCCTGACGTGCTTTCGATATTTGTACCACATGTTACTTTAGAGTATTGTGGTGGTGTTACTGCTTATGCCCAGCCTTCACATATTCCTCAGCAAACTTATTGTATTTAGATATCTTGGCCGATTCAACATATTTGCTCAGTTTCACCATTTTCGTCATTTTTTTTAAAGTTTTGAATGGCGTCGATTTGATTGTGTTGTTAGCAATCCCGATTGGTATCCCTTTGCCAAGGTCTGGATCTATCATAAATGTTACCCTGGTGTGTTCCCGATCTATCCACTCAAGGATAAACCATGAATGAAAGGAAGGCATTCGGACATATCCTTTGCCGGGGTCGTAGGGAATTTCATTCGTTGCGTCAGCGAAAATAAGATTTTGACCTTTTTCAGTGCTAATGATTGTTTTGCTTTTTATGACCATATCCCTGTCTGTAAGCAGCGTAATATGCTGACGGAACCAGAATACAAAAACATCGTTTACATCATCTACAACTTTTAATATTTTTGTTTCTTTGCAATCTTGCATCCATGCCGGATAGTTAGCAATATCCCTGAGGACCATGCCGATTACTTCTATTCTGGCGGGGATAACGCAGGTGGCTTTGGACGCGACATAATCTCTGCCGGCAACCACACTTGTATAGATCTGGCATCCATCTTCAGTATCGGCAAGTTTCCATTGGTACTTGCCGTCAGCAAAGCTGGTTGAAGCAATGATCAAAAGCACAAATGCCGCAGTAATGATAAAATTTATTTTAGCCATTAATTCTCCTGTCTGCTTAATATTCTTCTGTGGGCCTATTTAGTGTTTTTGAGGTCCAAATAAAGCAAAATTTTAATAACATCTTCTGCCAAACATTATCATAACTACAAAAGTGTTCCTCTAATAAATAATCCGAGTCTAACAATAACAGGTTCTGTTTATGATGATCTTTTTCAAATCATCCGAAAGTTCATTGAAGTATGAGCAGTAACCGGCAACACGAATCAGAAGATTCGGGTATTTTCCCGGATGGTCGTATGCGTCCAGTAATATCTGTCTGTTGATTACGTTTGGCTGAAACTGCATGCCGCCTTTGTCAAAGTATGTCCTAATTATCCCTGAGAGGTTTCTGACTCCATCCGGACCTTGGAACAGCGCCGAGTCAACCGTGAACGTAACGGTGGTGCCATTGGAAGCATAGGTTGCAAAATCAACATCGGCGACAGCATTCAGTGATGACAATAAATCGGTCGTCTGCATTCCATAATGAGGCGTAATACTATTAGCAAGAGAAACGCCGCTCAATCTCCCTGAAGGCAACGCAGGCGTTTTCTTTCCGTAAACATCATTTACATTCAAAGCGTAATATCCAGCAGTATATATGCCGCCTCTAGGACAGTTCTCGACCGAGTTCAATGCGTTCACATAAATCTGCAATGTTTTGTTTACCCAAGCGATTGCTTCACACGAACCGTCATGACCAAATTTCGGAACGTCGAGTAATGACAATCTGATCTGCTGATAATCTTCCCCCTCGAAGTTGTTGTCTATGGCGTTGATGATGTCATGAATTGAATACCGCTTCTGTTTATATACCACCTCGTTAATGGCCAATAACGAATCCGCAACATCCGTAATCCCAATCGCCTGAATGCCGCTGCTGTTTATCGTTGCGCCGCCTTCGCACAGGTCTTTTCCGCTTTCAATACAACCCTTAAAGAGTGCTGATGAAAGGGGCGTTGTAAAGTTTTCACGAATCACCTTTTCAATATTCTGGTGATCGACCAAGATGGCGTTGATCAGATGATTCAAACGTACCTGAAAGCGTTGAAGCAACTCATCCATGTTCGCAGGTGGCTTAGGTGTGGAGGCTCTCTTCCGCTTGAAACGTTTCCGGGTGTTCATATATTTTGCCAGAACATAGTGAGAATATTTATTGTTTCTTCTGCAATTGTATTCGAAGAACTTCGTGGTCATTTTTTCCAGTTGATCGACCAGGCCGACGTTCCACAGATCGTCTTCTTCGCCTTTCAGGGCCTGTAAGAAAGGCAAGGCAACGTTCACATTGGCGCAGTCGGTATTACCAAAATGATCATCCGAAACATTTGGTTCAACGCACCCGATTATCGCGTAATTCCTAGCATCCTCTACGGGGGTGGCAGGGTAATGCTTTGCCAAAGTTTTCAGATAAATTTCATCATTATACAAAGCAGGCATGGGTGCGCCATTTATATATATCTCCGCAAGCCTATCCAGATATTCGGGAGGGCTGTCTTTATGAATTCTGGCTGCCATATTGCAGGCGTAAGGTTGCAGTTCGCAAATATCGAGAAGCATATAAGTAACATCATTGGTGGCATCTCTACCGTCTCTGCCAAGACCTCCGGCTGTTACAGCCTGATCGGTGGACATCGTTTCGAAGAGTCTTCCGATTCTCAGATAGGTATCGCCATCATTGACCAGGATGGCTTCGTCCATTTTGAGAATATATAAGGCCAGCAGTTCTTTCGCCTTATCGTAATCAATGACACCGGCCTCTTTATCCTTTTTATAGTAGGGATATAATACCTGATCGAGGCGTCCATGGGATATCGCATTTTCATAGGATTCTGTACAAATCGCGATCTGCAAAAACATCATACTCTGGAGCGCTTCATGGAACGTGCGGGCAGGGTATTTGGGAACATGCCTGCAGATCGCAGCCATTTCTTCCAATTCTTGGCGGCGTCCCGTATCCGATTCTTCCCGGCTCAGCTTTTTCAGGCTGTCGGCGTAACGTGCGGCAAACGTTTCCAAAGCCTTGAGGCCGATGATTGCTCCCTCGTAGAAGGCCTGGCTAATGCCAGGCTTTCCTTTTCGCGCGATTTCAATCTCTTTTATGATTCCTGTGGTTCCCAACTGAAGCATGCGATCGAAGTTGACGTTAAAATGAGCGATTGCGGCCATGTTATTATTGAATCCCGCAACGTTCTCGGAAGAGCGTGCAATAGCTGATATAAACTTGGAAATGGAGTTATTTACCTTCATTAAAAGGCAGTGTCTCATCCAGAAAGGAAGTGTTCTATAAAAGAAGTTGAGTCTGTCCTCCCAGGAACACTGGAATGGAACCGGTTTCTGGCGATGGATCTGATGGAGAATCGAAGCAAAGAGAGCGCCATAGTGCTCTTCCCATATTTGACCAGCGCATCTCTTGGCGGTGAAATTGCCGACAAGCAGTTCCTGAGGATAGATGACAACACTTTTGTTGGCCAGAACATAAGACAGACGTTCCGCTCTGTGAATCGGGTTCGGTTTTTCAAAACCATTCTTCTTGTAGTAATCTGTCTTCAGTCTGGATACTTCAAAACAGAGACCCCTGCCACTTTCTCTGATGGCGTTTTGTATGTCATAAACGCGCTTGGGAAAAACGGCTTTGTGTCTGGAAGCATCCAGATCATAACACTCGGCTTTGATGACAAGATATTCAAATAATTCAACGGCTTTTTTTACAGAGGTAAGACTTTGGTCATTTGTGATATTCAACGATTGTGTTACCAATCCGAGACGCCTGGCTTGCTCTTCATACATGTTGTTGTATTTCAGCAGCTCGATGGAGTTGTGATGGACAGACTTCAAGAAATCCGCAGTCGCTTTAATATTGCTTTCTCTATCGTTGTAACCCGGCACCATCACCATGCGGAATTTAACCTTGGCGTTTAAAGCAATCAGTTTCTCTATATTATCTTGGATAAGTTTGCTGTCCTGCTTGGTGTACTTCTTATGGAGGCCGTCATCACCGACAATCTTCAAGTCAACAAGAAACAGATCTACGTAAGGCGCCAATTTCTCTACATTTCCCCAAGGTGCGTGAAGGGAAGTTTCAACGGCCACATGTATGTTCTCTTTCGTTAACGATTCCAGTAAAGGCATCAGGCTATCCGTGTCCTGGAATAAAGGATCGCCGCCGCTCAGGGTCACCCCGCCGTTTGTTTTGTAGTAATAATCCTTGTCTCTCAAAACAAGTTCGATTATGTCGGAAATCGAATAATCCCTGTCTGGCGCTAGGTCGGGATGGAATGACAGCGCTTCCGGATTCTGGCACCACAAGCACCTCAATCCGCACCCCTGAAAGAAAATCGTTGTGCGGATTCCGGGGCCGTCATGAACACAGGTGCGCTGTATTTTTAAGACTTTTAGCTTATCAGTATGTGAACTTTGGCCTACATAAGATGAATCTTCTTCTTGTTGTCTTAAAAGATATTGCTTCCGAGCGTTTTCCATCTTTAGCTCCATTGATAGGAGTTATTCTTTCAACAGAGGTGGTCTGTTTTCTTTAGACAACCTGGAGCGGGTTATAAGTGGTTAGCGGCTCTGGTTCATACTGCTTCCTTCAACTTCTGTATTGTGACTCAGTAAACCTCATCGGGAGTCATCTTGTCAAGCCCCGATGAAGCTGTCTTTTTTTTGTATCTATCAAAACAATTTGTAAGCTTCTACTGGGCGAGGACAATAATATTGAAAGACATCATTTTTTTATTTGTTTCTTCAGTACTCTTCAGTTGATGATATTTCAAAAATATGCAAGGTTACAATCAAAAAAATTGACACTAGCACTGAACGAACTGGGAACTGTTTCGATTTACAGGTATGGCCATTTCCTCAGTCTGAGAGAGTGGGAAACCTGTTTCAATGGAATACCCCAAGCGTTCTCACAAGCTAGAAATGCATTCCCAGCAGGAAGATCAGCATGTTCGAGAATCAGATCATTCCGGGATACCGGCATCAACCGGGATTTCACTGCGCGTCTAGCGCCATCCGAAACGTCCTGGAATTCCGGGGGATCAAGGTTAGTGAGCCCACTGTCATCGGTTTGGGGAGGGCGCCTGGATTCTTCTACCTGATCCTTAAACAACTCCCTTCCCGGCTTGTCCACATGCGTTGCCTTGAACTGGAGGATAACTTCTTTCGGGCAGTAGGTCTGAAATTCCAGTGGCGGGAAACAGAAAATGCCGCCGAGGCGACACGGCAAGCTAAAGCGTCGGTGGACCGCGGCCTACCGGTTCTTGTTCAGACCGACATCGCCTACCTTCCCTACTTCAATACCGATCAGCACTTCCCCGGCCACGCCGTGGTCATCTGTGGCTACAATGATAAAAAAGAAGAGTTTTACGTTTCGGATACGCTCCATCCGGAAACGCTCGCTGTAACAATAACAGACATGGAGCGTGCCCGGAGCGCCGCATTTCCACCTTTTCTGCTAAAGAACAAGTCCTTCACCCTTGAGGACCTCTCGGGGTTCCGTATTGACGAAACCGTGGTGCAGGGTGCCATCCGTCTGTGGGCTGAGGAGAACTTGAACGGCATTCCGGGTTTGCCCGCCGCCTATGGAGTCAAATCGTTAGAAACGCTCATTCGAGATCTGACCAACTGGAAGGAGGCGGCAGACTGGCAGTGGTCAGCGCGCTTTACATACCAAATTGTTGAACGGCGGGGAACGGGGGGCGCCGGATTCCGCACCCTATATCGGCAGTTTCTCGAGGAACAAGAAGAAAAATACCCTGCCATCCAAAGACTTCGTCTCTCCGATGATATGACTGTCATTGAGGATATTTATCACGAAATGGCCGCAGCCTTCCGGCGGATCAGCGAAGAGGAGACACCGGACTTCTCTCCAGCCATGCCCGTTCTGGAGAAGCTTCTGGAACGGGAAAAAGATTTCTATCAGAAGATTCTTCTTGAACTTGGAAGACGGACATAAGGGCGCAGTCAACTTTTGCGATAATAATCTGTTTATTCAAAATTGATCCCTGAGTTTTCTACTAACAACTGAAACAAATCGAGCGTCAACAACTTAGAAAATGCCGAGCTTCAATCCATCATAAACACAATCGGACACAGAAAGGCATATCTCTTTGGATAGCACTCCTAAAGTGAATAATAGTACTTTAGTAGTATTTGCATGCCTAATGTTTGCCGATATGAGTACCGCCTAGTATCAATGCAACAGAACGATAAATAACTTCACTAAAGGAAGAGATTTTTTACGGCATGCTAAAAAAATAACGAACAACATTAAATACGTTATATGGACTAAGGAGGCGTTATGAATAAACTGAAATCCTTCACAATCATCCTGCTAGTCATTTTAATCCTTTTGATGGTGTACTCCGTTATTTCTCTTCCCTTCAAACTGTACCGTCCTGCGCCTCACCTCCAGGTCGTCGCGTTGTTTGGCTTCTCCTTCGCGCTTGTCCATGCCGGGCAACGTCTAGGATGGAAACGAGGTTTGGCATTATTTTTCTTTGCCTTCGTAATCAGTCTGGCTTACGAGAGCATCGGATCGGCGACGGGAATTATTTATGGTCCATATCATTACACCGATGTCGCTTGGACCAAAATTCCTCGGCCTGGTCCCTTACCTTGTCCCTATAATCTGGTTTATGATGATGTATCCGTCCTATGTAATTGACAATCGACTAACTGGCGCAAAACTGGCCGGCTGGAAGCGTTTTCTGTTGCTTGCGGCGATTGGCGGCCTAGTTATGACTTCTTGGGATGTGGTTATAGTTCCTTATATGGTTCGTGGCGGAAAATGGGTTTGGGAAGTAACCGGAGCTTATTTCGGTGTGCCACTCCAGAATTATTGGGGATGGTGGCTAACGGTTTTCACCGCCTTTTTCCTGTATTTGATAACCATGCGAGACACGCTAACCTGTGACGATAAAGGTTTCGATCGCCTGGCTGTGCTCGCATACATCGTCATTGGATTGGGGAACACATTAGTCGCTCTGTTGACCGGTATGGGAGGTCCTGCCCTGGCGGGATTCTTCGCCATGATACCCTGGGCTTTGATGGGTTGGCTGGCAACAGCTGAATAATATTTTTAATGAATAGATGGCGTCAGCACTTCTGCTGATGCATTAATTAAAAAAAATAATCAGATTTTTGTTTAGTAAGCTGTAACAAAGCATCCCATAATTTTGACGAACATATTCCCTAGCAAGCAGTAATCCTTATTGATTTAAATAAACTCCCACCTGTGTTGACAGAATCTTCGTGATTAAAAGAGAGAAATTATAACGTATTGTTTTATCCGGTTCAGGTAGAAAGCTAAATGGTTCAATTTATAGATAGATGGTGAAAATCACGGATGCTGAGAGGAGGGAAAGGCATCACATGACTTGTGTACCGAAAGTGATAAATGTTTAATAATTAAAAACAAAGTGATCGAATTGGATCTGAAGTTTATTATGGATTCGTCTCGGGCATGCTACTTGCTGTATTGCTCCACAGGGGAAGTTGTGCTTCGCAAATAAAACGATTTAAAATATAAAATTTTATTTTCGACGACTCGACATAAGGAGGGATGTAAGCAGATGATTTTTAAAGCCTTCCTGGATTGTGTTTGGTGACTATCATCGTGCAGAAGAAAAAAGAAAATCAGATTCCCACAGCATTTGAGGCATTCGTGCCCGAAATATACATGCCGCGCCTTCAGTTCTTTATCCGTATGCTTCTGGGAACTATGGCGTTAACCTACTTTAATTATATTCCAATTCCACCGCTTATTTTCAATGTAAACCAGATCAATCTCATTATTGTTTCCTATTATACCTTTCATATCTTCTGGTGGTGGTATTATAAAAGGTATGGCATAAAAATTATCATGCTTCGCCTGGGTTCATGGATAGACATCTTGGCAGCAGTCGTCGCGATTCTCTGCGATCCATTTGCCATTCCCCCCATGATATTGTTACTCCTGATCGCTGCAATCGGCAATGGCATCCAGCATGGGCTTTATGTCATCGCCGAATCAATGATCGGGGCACTGATCCTCGGTTTAGCTTCCCTAGTCACACATTACAGTCTTCTCGGAAAGTGGCCTACCTATAATATGTACTTTTACTTATTCCTTATTGTTGTCGGTGTCTATTATTCATATCTTCTTGTGCGGCGCATTGAATTGATGAAAATGGAAGCAATGAAAATAAGTGAATATGACAGTCTCACGGGGATACGAAATAGGCGGGCGTTTTTGAATGCTGCGGAATATTTGTTGTCTCTCAGTGTGCGGTCAACCATTCCTCTTGTATTTATATTCGCCGATCTTGATAATTTCAAGAACGTCAACGATAAGTTTGGACATGAAATGGGTGACAAAGTTCTCAAGCATTTTTCCGAAATGGCTCGATCGATCTTCAGGAAGTCCGACATAATTGCAAGATATGGCGGTGACGAGTTTGTAATGATCCTTACGAACGCTTCTCTTGGGGACGCGGAGTTGGCGGTGCAGAGACTTCAGAATGAGTTCAGAATCTGGGCCCGGAATAGTGGATTGCAGACCGGCGTCAGTTTCGGCATGGCCATGGTGTCGAAGGGTGAAAATAACCTCGATGATATCCTGCGACGGGCAGACGCTGCATTGTATGAGTCGAAGTCGAAGGGTTGTGAAATCAGTAAGGTAGCCCCCCTCGTTGAGATAAAGAATGGGATCGCTGAAGGTGCATCATTCAGCGATGCTGCAAAACTCCGATCCATACCTGTCACACATATTTTACGCAATGGCAGCGGCGACTGCCATCCGCCTGAGCAACCGGAAGATCCTTTACAGAATAACCTTTTCAACCAACTGGAAAAGAAAATACTGGATATGGAAACAGCCAATCAGCAATTGCGGATATTGGTTGAAGAACATCGACTGCAATTTCAAAACATATTGGATGTTGTTTTTATGATTGGCGTTGATTTAAATATACTAAGCATATCTCCTAGCGTGGAGATACTATTGGGGTATAAAGCCGAAGAGTTCATTGGCCAACCTGTTTCCGCTTTAAGTCATATCTTGACTCCGCAATCTTTAAAGCGAGCGATAACCAATCTAAGCATGATGTTAAATGGTAAAAATATTCCGGTAGCAGATTATGAATTTGTCACAAAGGATGGAACCTTAAAGCATGCAGAAATTCATGGATCCCCCTTAATACGTAATGGACAAGTTGTGGGTACGATTTCTGTTGCCCGCGACATAACCGACCGCAAGAAGGCGGAGGAGGCACTGCTGGAGAATGAAGCGCTTCACCGGCAGAGAGAGGAACGTTACCGGAATATCCTCGATAACATGGAGGAAGCCTACTACGAGGTAGATCTAAAGGGAAACTTGACCTTTTTCAATACCCCAGCTGTTTCGAATCTCGGCTACACCGACGATGAAATGATGGGCATGAACTTCCGCCAATACGTGGACAAGGCTTCTGAGCACAAGGTGTTTGAGGCCTTCCACAAGGTTTTCCTCACAGGAGAATCTAGCAAGGGAATCGATTGGGAGCTAATCAGTAAAGCGGGTGAAAAGAAACCCATAGAGAGCTCCATATCCCTCATGCGGGATACACAGGGCCACCCTATTGGGTTCAGGGGAATTATCCGGGACATCACCGACCGTAAGAAAACGGAGGAAGCCTTGCGGGAGAGCGAAGAAAAGTATCGCCTGATTTTCGAGTACTCACCCCTGGGCCATTTTTACTTTGATCAAAAAGGTGTAATTGTTACGTGCAATGATAATTTCGTCAAGCTTATCGGATCTTCAAGAGAAGCGATTGTTGGCATCAATATGCTGCTACTTCCTGATAAGAAACTTGTTAAATCTATTCAGAAAGCACTGAATGGGGATACCGCATTTTATGAAGACGTTTACTATTCCACAACCGCGGGAAAAGCGACACCGGTAAGGGCTTTTTTTGCACCGATCAAAATGGGCGATAAAAGCTCTCTTGGGGGCGTAGCAATTATAGAAGACATCACGAACTACAAGCGTGCCGAGGAGGACCTCAAGAAATCCCTTGAGCAATTGCGGCGTGCTATGCTGGCGACGATTCAGGCGTTATCGCAGATCATGGAAACGAAAGACCCGTACACCTCAGGGCACCAGAAGCGGACCACCAATCTGGCCCGGGCCATCGCCACGGAGATGCATCTCCCTTCGGATCAGATCGAGGGCATCCGGGTGGCCGGGGCGATCCATGATATAGGAAAGCTCTCCGTTCCAGCAGAAATCCTCAGCAAACCATCGAAGCTCGCCGCAGCCGAATATTCATTGATCAAGGAGCATGCACATCAGGGTTATGAAATCCTGAAGGACGTGGAATCCCCATGGCCTCTGGCGGAAATCGTCCATCAGCACCACGAGAGAATGAATGGCTCCGGTTATCCCCGGGGGCTGGAAGGCGAGAATATTCTTATTGAGGCACGCATCCTGGCCGTGGCGGACGTTGTGGAAGCCATGGCGTCATACCGTCCGTATCGTCCTGCACTGGGTATTGACAAAGCCTTGGAGGAGATTGAAAAAAACAAAGGTGTTCTCTATGATATTTTAGTAGCAGATACCTGCCTGCACCTTTTCAAGGAGAAGGGCTTTAAAATCGATTAGTAAAAAATCTATGCAAGATTAACATACCTCTAACCAAAACTTGGACAGGTCAATAAAGAGCATTTTATTCTGATAAGGATTAAGATGCTGACTTTCAAATGGTAATATTTACATTTATTTTCAATCCAACATTGCAGACTCGTAGGCGAAATACTTAAAAAGTTTCAGGATTTAATCTAACACTTTAGCAAAGTTGCTAAGCTTTGATTAACATGGTTGCCGGATCAAGCAACAGTGCGTCCTGTTTAGCGCCGAGCGACTGGCCTTTGAGGGCTTTGATATAAACTTCCGGTCCTTTTGCAGCAAGCTGGACCAGTACATCGAATAAATCCGCTACATGCAAAAATGACAGGGGCAGTCCGTTTTCCTTGGGTGGTTCATGGCGGTGCGTGTGGATGGTAAACCAGATGCGCATGGAATATTTTTTGGCCAGTTCCTTTAAACCCAAAAGTAAACCGCGTCCGGATTCATCAAATTTCAAGCCGTCAAGAATAACGGCGTAAGGTTTGAAAATATTTTGTTGCATCAAGTCGGTCAGGCGTTCTTCCAGTTTTGGAACACTGAACCCTTCAACGCGAAAAGTCATAATAAATCGATAATTAAGAATGTTCTCCCAATACTCAGCAACTTCCGCAGAATCATATTTTGACGCCATGTCATGAAACAATTCACGATACCAGACGTCCACCTTGCTGACGGCGTCATTTAAGCTGACATGCAACACAGGCCGTTCATTCATCATGGCATGCAGGGCCATCTGAACCAGAAGAGCGGTTTTACCGACACCGGCATGTGCTAAAACAGCACCGAAACCACCGCTTTCTAAAATATATTCGTTGTCATATCCCAGATTCAAAAGCGGATTGCGTTGAATGATTTCTTTTTTAATCATGATAATATCCTCATACGTTAAATGGATAACATTGTCTTCCCGTCTTATCGCTCTGCACACCGCCATTGCCTTCTTTGTTACCTTGCACCCTGATGAACCGCGTGCCTTGAACCTTTTTATGCGGCTGTCTTCTTGTTCTGAGCGACTTCGAGGGCAATTTTTTCCGCAATCGACTGCGGGACCTGACGATAAAGGGCAAACTCCATCGTAAACTGTGCCTTGCCTTGTGTTGATGAACGCAGGATGGTCGAAAAACCGAACATTTCTCCCAACGGCACCTGAGCTTCAATCACGCACATGACACCCTCGTCCTGCGAACCGATGATCATGCCACGGCGTTGATTGAGTAAACCCATCACCGACCCCTGAAATTCAGTCGGCGATTCCACAACAACTTTCATAATCGGCTCATGAACAACCGGCTTGGCTCTCAGAAAAGCTTCTTTGAAAGCGCCCCGTGCAGCCGCTTGGAAAGCCATGTCCGAAGAATCCACTGCATGCGATGCTCCGTCGTTGATGACAACTTTAACGCCGGTAATCGGAAACTCCAATTTGGGTCCTTTGGACATGCTCTGCTTAAAACCTTTTTCGCAGGCGGCAATATATTGCGTGGGAATCGAACCGCCGAATATTTTGTTTTCAAAGACAAATTCTGCATCACTGATCGGTTCGATATAACCTGCGACGCGTCCAAACTGTCCGGAACCGCCGGTTTGCTTTTTATGCGTGTAATTGAAATCCGCCCGCTGTGTAATGGTTTCACGGTAAGCCACACGGGGATTGCCTGTGGTCACTTCCGCGCTGTATTCGCGCTTCATTCTTTCCACGTAGATATCCAGATGCAACTCGCCCATGCCTTCGATGATGGTTTCGTTGGTTTCCTGATCGACATACGTTTTGAATGTCGGATCTTCCTTCGAAAATCGATTAAGGGCCTTAGACATGGCCATTTGCGACTTGTTGTCTTTCGGCACAATGGCCAGCGAGATAACCGGCTTGGGCACATACATGGAGGTCATGGTCATGTTGATGCCCGGTGATACAAACGTATCACCTGACGAACATTCAATGCCGAATAACGCTCCGATGTATCCGGCACGCAGCTGATTGACCTCTTCCATCTGATCCGCGTGCATTCGAACAACGCGGCCAACCTTAACTTTTTTTCCGTTGCGCACATTGACGATCGTTGAACCTTTTTCCACCGTCCCTTCGTACACCCGAATATAGGTTAATTGGCCATACTGACCATCTTCCAGTTTGAACGCCAGTGCGATAATTGGTTTTTCTGAATCATTGGTCAATACAACTGGTTCTTCATTATTATCCATATCGAGGGCAATGTTTTCCACTTCGGATGGCGTGGGCAGAAGATACGTCACGCCGTCGAGCAGAGGCTGGACCGCTTTGTTTTTATAGGCCGACCCCATATAAACCGGTGTGAGTTCTCTTTTTAACGTTCCCTTGCGAAGAGCAGTATAAAGCAGTTCAGGAGAAATTTCTTTTTCTTCCAGAATGGCTTCCGTCAGTTCATCGGAAAACATGGATGCGGCGTCAATGAGTTCTTCTCTTTTGGCTTTGGCTTCCACCAGAAGATTTTGCGGAATCTCTTCGATGCGAACATCTTCACCATTATCGCCGTCAAAATACATCGCTTGCATGGCCACCAGATCGACCACGCCCTGCAGATCTGTTTCCAGTCCGATAGGAATCTGCATGGCGACGGCGTTGTGGCCCAGCTTGGTTCGAAGCTGTTCGATTACACGAAAGGGATTGGCTCCACTTCGGTCGCATTTATTGATAAACGCAATGCAGGGAACTTTGTAGCGCTTCATCTGATGATCAACAGTAATGGACTGCGACTGAACACCACCGACTGAACACAAAACAAGAATCGCCCCATCCAGAACACGCAGGGATCGCTCCACTTCAATGGTGAAATCGACGTGGCCGGGCGTGTCAATGATATTAATTTCATGCCCTTTCCATTCGCAATAGGTCGCCGCAGAAGCGATGGTAATGCCTCTTTCTTTTTCCAGCTCCATGGAATCCATGGTGGCGCCCACACCGTCCTTGCCTTTCACATCATGGATGGCATGAATTCTTTTCGTATAAAAAAGAATCCTTTCGCTAAGCGTGGTTTTACCGGAATCGATGTGCGCGCTGATTCCAATGTTGCGTATTTTCTGATCGTCGAACTTCATTTCACTTTCCTCTCCTAAAAAACACTCATCTTTAAAATATCCCGATAGACTACGTTCATGGGGATATTTTTACTTACTTGTTCTGTTATGCTTCTTTCCTCACATAAGGTTTCAACTACCCTTTCTCACTCCTATCGAGGGATACTTCGACCAGCGCATTGCAGCACGCCTTGTATGTTTCTTGCCTGAGGAGTTCACCATCCCTGCTCGCTTTGCTCGCGGGATAGTCCAACTGACCAATTCCGCTACACTTCGCTTACGGAATTAGCGTTTCACTATAAAAAAACCCCCCACATTTGGAAGAGTCTCTGCCAGATGGGGGAGCCACCGTAATCGAGCCTTAGTAATAAAGAGTGTGGTCTTCTATATTCTTAGCGTGGATTTGTCAAGCTAATGTTTTGAGATAATCGTATATGAAAATACTGCCTGTTGACCGGTGTCAATCCTACCGATATAATCTGAGTAAGCTTAATTTCTTTAATCGTTCAGAAAGATTGGCGAATATGGCAAAAATTAAATGGAATATGGTCTGGGGTTTTGTAATCACCATGATTTTTCTTGGCCTGCTGGCCGAGCGCCTTGAATTGTTCAAGGAAAAACCAGTGGACTCCCCTGTCAGTCGAAATATTGAGATTTCACTTGCACCAGAATCCTGGATGAATATTTATCAAAATAAGAAAAAAATCGGCGTCATCCATCGTAAATTCAACTCATTGAAAGACGGCCACTTCCAGACCAAGGAATCTGTCACCATGCGGATCAATACAATGGGTGTTATGCAAGCGCTAAATTTATCGACTGAAACAGACCTTAATCCTGACATGTCTTTCTCCTCCTTCAACTTCGAACTGAGTTCCAGTTTGTTTCGTTTTAATGCTCATGGCCATGTGAACAAGAATAAACTTATTTTATTTACTGGTCTGCCTACTAGTGCCCAGCAGAAAACCATCATTCCGCTTCAAGATATTCCCCATATCAGCGGTAATATTTATGAGGCAGCTTTTGTATCCGGTTTAGAAAAAGACAAAAGTCGCGATTTCAATATTTTTGACCCATCCACACTGAGTCTCCGCAAAATATCCGCCACCCGTTATGCGGATGAAATTATCCCGATTATGGGCAAACACGTCTTGACGAAAAAATTCTGCGCCGATTTCATGGGTGCTAAAAATTGTGCCTGGCTGGCCAAAGATGGCGAAGTATTGAAAGAAACTGGAATACTCGGGCTTTCCATGGAAAAGGTCAGCGCAAAGCAAGCACAAGCAGGGATCGTAACGGATGGGGTTGTTGATTTTACTCAAATCGCTTCGATCCCCTCCAACCGCGCTATCACTGCACCATCAAAATTGACGGAAATAAAAATCAAATTTGACGTTATCGGTAACCTACCTCTTTTGCTGCAAGGCGGACGACAAGCGTTTCATCAGAATATTTTAACAATTACCAAAGAGGCATTGACGGATACGACTTCCGAAAGCGATAAACCGATAGTTTTTCAAAAGTATTTACAATCGTCACCGCTGGTCCAATCCAATGCAACGGAAATTAAAACGCAGGTGGGGAAAATTGTCCTGCACATAGACAGCCCGCAAATCAAACTTCAAAAAATCGTTCAATGGGTTTACCGTGCCATAGCAAAAAAACCTGTTTTGTCCGTGCCCAATGCCTTGGAAGTCTTAAACAACAAAGCGGGCGATTGCAATGAACATGCGGTTTTAACCGCCGCGCTACTTCGCGCAACAGGTATTCCTGCACAGATTGAGACAGGACTTGTTTATCTCAATGGCCGCTTCTATTATCATGCCTGGAATCTGGCTTATATTGGACAATGGGTCACCGTTGATTCTGTTTTAAACCAGATTCCCGCAGATGTTACGCATATTCGTCTCGCTCGCGGCGAAGGCGGCGAACAACTGGATTTACTGGGCGCCATAGGCAAAATTAAATTGGAGGTAACATCCACAAAAAAATGATTGAGCTGAAAAACCTGACCAAAGATTACGGAACAACATTGGCTGTGAACCATTTGAGCTTAGATGTGGCAGCCGGTGAAATTTACGGATTCATCGGTCCCAACGGTGCGGGTAAAACGACTACGATTCGTATGATGGGCGGTATTATCGAGCCGACAGCCGGAAGCATCACCATTGCCGGAATCGATCTAAAAAAAGATCCTGTTGCGGCCAAGAAGATTATCGGTTTTGTGCCGGACAGGCCGTTTCTTTATGAAAAGCTCACCGGTATGGAATTTCTCAAATTCATTGCTGATTTATATAATGTAGAGGCTCCAGACCTCTTACGCAGGTCGGAAGAACTCTTAAAACATTTCGCGCTTTGGGAATGGGCGGACGAAATCATTGAGGCTTATTCTCACGGTATGAAACAGAGACTCATTATTGCTGCGGCGCTTCTCCATGATCCCAAAGTGATGGTCATTGACGAACCAATGGTCGGCCTTGACCCTGGGGCTGTGCGCATGGTCAAGGATATTCTCAAGGGACTGGCCGCGCAAAATGTAACTATCTTTGTCTCTACACATACGCTGAGCCTCGCCGAGGATCTGTGTGATAGAATCGGCGTTATCCATAAAGGAACGCTTTTGGCGCAGGGCACCGTATCCGACTTGAATCTGGCCGCAAAAACCGGCGAAGCCAAGCTGGAAGAAGTTTTTTTGACTTTGGTGCGGGAAGCATAAGCCAATGAGAAGCAAGGTGTTAACATTACTGAGACCGAGGCTGCTTTCCGCCGGAAAGAGATTGAAACCGGGTAAGCGGAATAATCGTTGGACGCAATTTTCCCTTTTCTTGTTGATTGGCCTGGCTTTCTGGATAGGCGCCTTCTTAATATTTTACCGTGTTTTAAACTATTTTCAAAGTGTGCGGGATTTTGGCGACATCCTGGCCATGAAACTTCTTTCCATGATGATCATCACCTTCTTCATCCTATTACTTTTTAGTAGCATTATTAACTCTCTGTCTCACCTGTATTTGAGCCGTGACTTATCTTTGTTGCATTCTCTACCGGTTGGGATCAAGGATATTTTCTTTTCACGCTGGTTGAGCAGCGTCTTCGATTCCTCATGGATGGTCGTAGCCTTTAGCCTCCCCGTCTTTTTATCCTACGGTCTGGTCTATCAGGCAGGTGCCGCATTCTATTTAGCTTCACTGACTGCAATTGTATGTCTGTGCCTGATGGCCTCAACTATCAGCAGCCTGCTAGTCTTACTGGGCGCAGCTTTGCTTCCTGCGGGAAAAATCCGTACCCTTTTTGTGATCCTGGGCGTTTTGCTGGTGGTGTTACTCGTAATTGTCTTGAGGATGATCCGGCCCGAACAGCTTGTCAATCCGGATAGTTTTGCTTCGGCTGTTCTGTATTTAAATTCTATGCAGGCACTCAGCCTGCCCTATCTGCCCACGACCTGGGTAACAGATACAGTGCGCTTCGCCTTAACCAATAATTGGACGTATTCCATATTTAATCTGGCTCTTTCGGCCAGTTGTGCTTTTTCCATGATTTTCATAAATGGAATGATGGCAAGTGCCATCTACTCCCGGGGCTTCTCCCGTGCTCAAACAACGGCCAAAAGGCTTTTTTCACCGGTTAAATTAAGAAGATACGGTTGGGAGGGTTTGTTAAATTTTCTGTCTCGACCGGCAAAAGCTTTCGCCATAAAGGAGATTCGCTCCTTCTTTCGGGATTCCACACAATGGCCGCAATTGTTTTTAATCTGCGCATTAATTGTTGTTTACCTGTATAATTTCTCCGTCCTGCCTCTGGATCACTCGCCCATCAAAACGGTCTATCTTCAAAATGTCTTTTCTTTTTTGAATGTGGGGCTGGCCGCTTTTGTGCTTGCGGCCATTGCCGCCCGCTTTGTTTTTCCGGCGGTCAGCATGGAAGGGGAAGCTTTCTGGATTATTCAATCAGCGCCTGTTGCCATGAAAACATTCCTCTGGATTAAGTTTTTTCTTTATTACATACCGTTGCTCATTCTGTCTGAAATACTGATTGTTGCTTCCAACCTTCTACTTGGGGTGACACCATTTATGATGTTTTTATCGGTCTTGACGATATTTTTTCTTGTTCCCGGTGTAGTCGCGCTCGCCGTTGGATTGGGTGCTTGCTATCCTGATTTCAAATCGGAAAATCCGGCCCTGTCAGTAACCAGTTTCGGCGGAATACTTTTTATGCTCCTTAGTTTTGGTTTAATTGCTTTGGTCATTATCCTGGAAGCGGGGCCTGTTTATAAAATCTTTATGGCCAGAATGCACGGTTACACCTTTTCCTGGATACAAATACTCTGGTTTGTCTTTTCTTTTACTTTTGCGCTGTTTCTATGCGTTTTTGCAGTGTTGTATCCCATGAGGCTGGGTGAAATAAATCTACTGAAAAGATGAAAGTCCGCCCGCCTTTTCGAAAGCTTGCATCAGAGGACAAAACACGCCCCCTCAATCGTCAGAAGGTGAAAATTATCTTGATTTTAGTTACGGGATAGGCTAAACATCCCAGCACTCTGAATGAACCCGTTTCTTCAGTTCTTTCGGCGGATCTTGTTGAGATATTGAAAGGAGTTTTCATGGCAAAGTTCGAACCCAAATCTCTTAGAAATATGGCTGTAATCGGTCACGGCGGCACAGGTAAAACCTCTCTTTGTGAATCACTTTTATTCGTTTCCGGGAAAAATGAACGGCTGGGTCGTGTGGATGACGGCTCGTCCACCATGGACTACGAACCGGAAGAACAAAAGAAACATGTTTCAATCTCATCGGCGGCCAATTTTGTCGAATGGGATAAACATAAAATTAATATTGTGGATACGCCGGGCGACTCTAACTTTACCTTTGATATTAAATGCTCTCTGAGCATCGTGGATAATGCAGTTGTGGTTATCGATTCCGTCGGCGGTGTTGAGTTTCAGACACAAAAAGTCTGGGAACTAGCCGATGAATATTCCCTTCCCCGCATGATTTTCATCAATCGGATGGACCGTGAAAGAGCGGATTTCAACAAAGTTTTGGAAAGCATCAAAACAAAACTCAAGAAGAAAACAACCCCCATCTGTATGCCCATCGGAGCAGAAGATAAATTTCAAGGCATTATTGATTTGATTGCCATGAAGGCTTTTACTTTTACCGACAACAAAGGCGTTGGCAAGGCGTCTGACATTCCCGCTGACTTGATGGATGAGGCCAGCATGCTGCATAGTTCCATGGTCGAAGACATCGCGGAAGCCGACGATGAACTGATGAATAAATACTTGGAATCCGGCGAGCTTTCCGCCGAGGAACTTAAGTCCGGCTTGAGAAAAGGCGTGACAACCGGAAGCATTATTCCCGTCATTTGCGGGTCAGCCCTTAAAGGTATTGGCGCAACGCTATTGATGGACATCGCTGTCAGTTCTTTCGCTTCACCCGTTGACCGTGGACCGGTTAAAGGCAAAAAGCCGGGAACGGACAGTGTTGAAGAAAGGCAGCCTTCAGAAGATGCTCCTTTTTCTGCGATCGTTTTCAAAACGATTGCCGATCCCTACGCGGGCAGGCTGACATTGTTTCGGGTCTATTCAGGTAAACTCAATTCCGATTCGGCCGTTTATAACTCTTCGAAAAAAATCACGGAGAAATTTGGACATATTTTCTTTCTGGAAGGTAAAAACCAGAAACAGGCGGAAGTGCTCATTCCCGGTGACATAGCCGGTGTCGCCAAACTGAAGGAAACCGTCACCGGTGATACGCTCTGCAACGAAAAAACCCCCATTATCTTTGAAAAAGTTGCGGTTCCGCCGCCGATTATGTCTTTTGCGGTCGAACCTAAATCCAGAGGCGATGAAGACAAGATCGCCTCCTCCATTCACCGTCTTACGGAAGAAGATCCGACCATCGTCTTTTCCCGTAATGTCCAGACCAAGGAAATGATCCTCTCCGGGATGGGCCAGGTGCATATTGAAGTCAATGTAGAAAAGATGAAAAGAAAATTCGGCGTCGAAGTCAACCTGAACACACCGAAAGTCCCCTATCTGGAAACTATTAAAGGGAAAACCAACGTTCAGGGCCGATACAAGAAACAGTCCGGTGGACGCGGCCAGTTTGGCGATTGTACGATCGATATTGAACCGTTGCCGCGTGGCACAGGGTATGAATTTCTGGATAAAATTGTCGGCGGGGTTATTCCAGGACAATACCGCCCAGCCGTAGATAAAGGTATTCAGGAAGCTGCGGCCAAAGGCGTTATCGCCGGTTATCCGGTTGTGGATTTCAGAATATCTCTGGTTTTTGGCTCTTATCATACCGTAGATTCATCAGAAATGGCCTTTAAAATCGCCGGCTCCATGGCCTTTCAAAAAGGCGTTATGGACTGTCAGCCGATCCTGCTGGAACCCATTGTGAATATTGCCATCGAAGTCCCTGACGAATACATGGGCGACGTCATCGGCGATCTTAACAGTCGCCGAGGACGCGTTCTGGGTATGGACACCAATGGAACCAATCAGGTTATTAAAGGTCAGGTACCTCTGGCGGAAATATTAAAGTATGCTCCCGATCTGCGCTCCATGACCAGCGGCCGAGGCAACTTCACCTACACGGATTCGCATTATGAAGAAGTCCCCTCTTACATTGCGGACAAAATTATAGCGGAATCGAAAAAAGAGGCGGAAGAATGATCACAAATGTTTAGCGCCGGAATCATTACAGTGAGCGATAAAGGTTCACAAGGCAAACGGCAGGATCTAAGCGGCCCCGCAATTGCGGAAATGCTTGCGGAAGCCGGTATCGAAATAAAACAGACTCTTATCATTCCTGACGAAGTTGAGCAGATACAAAAAACGATTATTCAATTCGCTGATGTGGAAAAGCTGGATGTGATTTTGACCACAGGTGGCACGGGAGTCAGCCCGCGTGATCTCACACCGGACGCCACACTGAAAGTCATTGACAAGGAAGTGCCCGGAATGGCCGAAGCCATGCGCCTCGCCAGTATGAAAATTACCCCGCATGCCATGATATCCCGCGCTGTTGCCGGTATTCGCGGCCGGTGCCTGATCATCAATCTCCCGGGAAGCCCTAAAGGTGCCAGGGAAAATCTCACTGCGGTTTTACCCGCGCTTCAACACGCCATTGAAAAAATTAAGGGCGATGACCGTGATTGTGCAATATCATCTTAGAAAACGATTTGAAATCATCGATACAGGTGGCGAGACCGTTCTTACATTTCTTCATTTTTAATTATTTTGATATTGTTCTTTTCCAGGAATTTCAGTGCGTTTTGAACATGCGATCCGAGCCAGTAAATTTTCCCACAGAGGTCGCATCGTTGGTATTGTTCACAATTCTCAAAAACAAATGTCGGCACTAAATTCCGTACATCCTCACGCCCAACCGGATGCAGTCTTTCGTTGCAGGCAAGACAAATCTTGAACATTTTTTGGAAGTTTATTTTTAAAGAATATTTCCGGATAACTAAACTGAGTTGTTGGCCTGTGTTTGCTGCCGGCAATAAAAATAAGTCACCTGCGAATTGCCGCTCCCGCATATCTCTTCTGCGGGTTAAAAGAATTCGCTCCTGACTTTGGGCCTGCCGCATCATTGGTCGGCCCGCTTCACTACCATAAACAATGGTGTCAAAGCCTAGCAGCCTGAGCCATTTGGCAAGTCCCGCAAGCGTTGCATCGGTGATAAATTTTATTTCGGTATTCATGGTGAAGGAGTGGATATTTTCTTCCGATCTTCAACCATGGGAGGTGCTTCGTGGTCCCGTAATTCCTTGCGTAAATCTCGAATTGTTTTATTCAAGCGGCTGATCGTGCGGTTCAGACGAAATCTCTCTACCACACCTAACAACCCGGTAATAATGACGCCCACCATTAAGGCAACAAAAATAAGCATATAAGCCGGAACAACAATTTCTTGAAGATAGTAGTATTTAATGGTTACAGGCGCGGAATTGAATTGTGAAAAGGTGACAATAAAAAAAGCAAAAATGATGGTGAGAATTAAATAAAATATTTTCATCGTGATGAAACCTCCTGAGCATATTTTTCAAATAGTGGCGCCAGATTTGCGGCGGTTGTTGCCAGATCCTCCGGGATGACCCGTACATTGCCGACAACACTCATAAAATTGGTATCACCTTCCCAGCGCGGAATGATATGAACATGAACATGTTCAGCAATACCTGCACCGGCTGCCTTACCCAAATTCATGCCAATATTAAAACCATGCGGGTTCATCGAATCTTTCAACACTTTAACGGATATATCCAGCAAGGCGAATATTTCTTTGCGTTCTTCATCTGTCAATTCTTCAATGCCACCCAAATGCCGTCCGGGAATAATCATCAAATGTCCGTTGACATACGGATATCGGTTCAGCATCACAAAACACGTTTTCCCCTCAAAAACGATATAATCATCACATCGAGTCGAACATTTACAAAACACACATCCTTCTTTCTTTTCACACACGAGATACTCCATCCGCCAGGGGGCAAACATTGTTTCCATATTTCCAACACCCGATATTATTTAACCGAATCACTTTATTGTTATAATCCTGCCTGTTAATTCTTTGTCCACTTCCAGAATGCCGATGCTTCTGGAGGCGGCAAAACGTTTATCGACCGCTGACCCCGGATTAAAAAAGTAAACGCCGTCGATCCTTTTGTTTAACGGTTGATGCGTATGACCGAACACTATGCAATCAATCTTGCCCAGTTTGTCAGCCAATTTTCGTTCCATTCCTTCCGGAGAGCCCCATCCATGAATCAGTCCGATTTTAAATCCGTTGATATCCATCAGCAACTGTTCAGGTAACACCTGTTTGACGTGCTGATTGTCCATATTGCCGCAAACTGCTCGAATTTCTTTATCGCCGAAAAGTTCCAAAACACACAAATCGACTAAATCACCAGCATGTAATATCAGATCAACATCAGAAAAATATTCGTTAATAATTTTCTTTAAGTTCTCATCGTAACCGGAAATATGTGTATCTGATAACACACCTATTTTGACTTTATTTTCGATCATCATCTTTTTTGGATTCTTAGCGGTAAGATAAAAAAAATACAAGCGTTATTTGTGTTCAGCCATGTCATTATTGATCATTATGCTGATAAGAGCAAAAGCTTTTAATTTGACTTTGGTGGCAAGCCAAGTTAAAATTATGCATCATGAGCAAACTGGAAGATTCCCTAAATAAAATCGCGGAAAATATCCTGTGTCTGGACGAAGCCTCACTGACGTCACTTTGGGATCAATACAGAGTCAAAATGGAAAAATTTTCCTTTTCTCCAGAATGGGAAAAGGCTGTGGTGATCTTTTCCATCATCAATTCTATCCGGGTAAAAAACTCAATTTTTAATGAGCAACTTCTAAATAAAAAAACAGCTGAAAAGTCCCCTCCTATAAAACAAAACTCAGGAAAACCAACTCTGCGATTGGTTAAATAATGGATAAAAATCATCCTGAAAAGCGAATTGCCGAACTTCGAAAAACAATAGAATATCACAATCGGTGTTACTATCAGCAGGACGCACCGGCAATATCCGATGCTGAATACGACCGCTTAATGAGGGAACTTCAGGAGCTTGAGCAACTCTACCCCGATAATAATATCGCCTCATCACCCACCCAAAGAGTGGGTGCAGCTCCCCTTGCAAAGTTTGCTTCCTTCAATCATCCGCAAGCCATGATGAGTCTGGCCAACGCTTTTTCCGTAGAAGAAATTCATGATTTTGACCAGCGCATCAAACGTCTGGTAAAGGCTGACCATATGGATTACGTGACAGAACCCAAGCTCGACGGTCTGGCTGTTAACCTGATTTATGAAAATGGCTACTTTATCCGCGGAGCAACGCGCGGTGATGGTACAACCGGAGAAGATGTCACACAAAATCTTAAAACCATTTCCTCTCTGCCTTTGAAAATGAAGGAAAACTCTCAACATCCTTTTCCGGAGTTCATCGAAATACGTGGTGAAGTTTACATGGAAAGACAATCATTCTCGAAGCTCAATCACCGCCGGGAAGAAAAAGGCGAGGATCCGTTTGCCAATCCGCGTAACGCCGCAGCCGGATCGCTTCGTCAACTTGATCCGAAGATTACCGCGCGTCGTCCCCTGGATATCTTTCTCTACGGTATCGGTTCTGTCCGGGGCTTAAGCTTTTCCAGTCACTGGGAGATACTGCAAACTCTTGTCAAATGGGGGTTTCCCGTCAATCCTCTCATTGAACAAGTTGCTGATATTTCCGCCTGCATATCTTATTTTGAACGTATTGGGTCGATACGCCCTAGCCTTCCCTATGAAATTGACGGTGTCGTTCTTAAAGTTGATAATCTCTCCTTACAGAAAATCCTAGGCAATGTTTCTCGTTCTCCTCGCTGGGCCCTGGCGTGTAAATTCCAGGCCGAGCAGGCCAGCACCGTTATCAAAGATATTATTGTCCAGGTGGGTCGGATGGGCACACTGACGCCTGTGGCTGTCATGGAGCCGGTCAATGTGAGCGGTGCTATGGTCAGCCGTGCCACACTGCATAACGAAGATGAAATTCTTAAAAAAGATATCCGGATCGGCGACACCGTCGTAATCCAGCGGGCGGGCGATGTTATTCCCGAGGTTGTCCAGGTTATTACAACAAAACGAACCGGGCAGGAAAAAGAATTTCATATGCCGCACCATTGCCCAGAATGTGGCTCTCAAATCGTGCGTCTGGAGGGTGAGGTCGCTCACCGCTGTGTCAATTTGTCCTGTCCGGCACAAATCAAGGAACATATCCGTCACTTTGCCTCGCGTGGCGCTATGGATATTGAAGGACTGGGCGAAAAAGTTTCCGCCCAGCTTTTTGACGCCAAACTGATTGGTGATCCCGCCGATCTTTATTTTCTTTCTAAGGACCAACTGTTGGCACTCGACCGTCAGGCGGAAAAATCTGTCCAGAAACTTCTGGACGCCATTGAACGTTCCAAGACACCTCCCCTCGATAAATTTATTTTTGCTCTGGGCATTCGGCACGTGGGGGAAAGAACGGCCAAACTCCTTGCCGGACATTTTAGTAGTATCGAAAATCTGATGAATGCAGCCTCTGGAGATTTAATATTGATCAATGAAATCGGTCCGGAAATTGCGCAAAGCATCGTCGAGTTTTTCGCCGAAGATAAAAATAAGAAGGTCATGGAAAAATTTCATCAGGCTGGCCTATCACCTCAAAAGAATGATATTTTGACAAACACGACGTTGCAAGGAAAGGCATTTGTCTTCACCGGCAGCTTGCAAAGCATGAGTAGAAATTCAGCCAAGACACTCGTTGAAACATTGGGTGGCATCGTCCAATCATCCGTTACCAGCAAAACATCCTACGTCGTGGCAGGTGGTGAGCCTGGATCAAAAATGGATAGGGCCATCTCTCAGGGCATTACCGTAATCAGCGAAGAAGAATTTTTAAAGCTCATCGGCAAAAAAGAACTATGAAAAGAGTACATATCTATGTCAGCGGCAGAGTGCAGGGCGTTTTCTTCCGGTCTGAAATGCAAAGAACCGCAAAAAAGCTAAATCTGGCCGGCTGGGTTCGCAATAGGGAGGATGGTCTTGTCGAAGCTCTGCTGGAGGGAGAGGACATTGACGTGGATAAAATGATCGTTTGGTGCCATCAAGGTCCACCGGCTGCTCGTGTTGACCACTTGAACGTTATAGAAGAACCTTACACAGGAAACTTACATGGTTTCCGTATTCTATATTCATGATCATTCAAGCCCGAATACGACCAATGGAATTTCATTCCACGCCCAGTTTTTCAATGCGATAGCGCAATGCATCAAAAGTGACATGAAGTAGTTCTGCTGCTTTTGTCTTTGACCCTTTTGTTTTTTGCAGAGCTTTTTCGATCGTTCTTTTCTCAATCTTTTCCAGTTCAGCATTCAGATGAATGCCCTGATCGGGAATATCCAGGTCAATACCGTTCTGTCCACCATTGGTTTGAGCTGAAAGTACAAGATTTTCGGGTAATATAATATTAGAGGTTTCCATGGCTACGCCACGTTCAATGATATTTTCCAACTCACGAATATTACCAGGAAAAGCGTATCCTTTCAGTAATTCCATTGCGTAAGAAGAAATCGTCCTCACTTCTTTACCAAATTCACGGGCATATTTTTCGATGAAATAGTCGGTCAAAAGTGGAATGTCTTCCTTCCTTTGCCGAAGCGGCGGCATATGGATAGGAATAACATTCAGTCGAAAATAGAGATCTTCGCGGAATTCACCTTTTTTTACTCTTTCGTTTAGGTTTTGATTAGTGGCGGAAATAATGCGCGCATCGACTTTAATATCCTCCGATCCGCCAATACGGCGGAAAGTTTTTTCCTGCACAACTCTCAGGAGTTTTACCTGCAGGACGGGCGGTAACTCGCCAATCTCGTCCAAAAAGACAGTGCCGCCCTTGGACAACTCAAAAAGCCCCGGCCGATCTGCATAAGCGCCGGTAAATGATCCTTTCATATAACCGAACAGTTCACTCTCCAGCAGGTTCTCCGGAATACCGCCGCTGTTAATAGCCATAAACGGCATTTTGGAGCGTGAAGAATTGGCATGAATGGCCCTCGCAACCAGTTCCTTGCCTGTTCCACTTTCCCCCAAAATAAGAATATTGGCTGGCGTGTTGGCCACTTTTTGAATCGTTGAGAATACTTTGGCCATCTCCCGACTTGTACCAATCATGCCGCAAAAAGATGCTTCAGGTGTTTCGTTTTTCGGAAACTGATTGTCGCTAACCAGTCCATTTTTTAACAAAGCCTGACGAATGATCTGCTTTAATTCTTCGATATTGCCACCTTTTTCCACATAATCATAAGCGCCTTCCTTCATCGCATCAACCGCTGTTTCTCCGGAAGCATAGGCGGTAATTAAAATCACAACCGTTTCCGGTCGATGATCCTTGATGGTTTTGAGAAATTCAATGCCGTCAATTTTAGGCATTTTCAAATCTGTAATGACTAAATCATACGCTGTTTTACGACAGAGATTGATCGCCTTCACGGGGCTGTCGGCGGTTGTGATATCATAGCCTTCTTTGGTTAACATAATCTCCATAAATTCTCTCATACCTTGGTCGTCATCAACCACCAGAATCTTCGCCATCCTGCTACTCTCCTTATTTTATAAATATTAAATTTTAATTACGGGGCAACATAACCGTAACAGATGTGCCCTGATTGATCTTACTTTCAATGTTTATTTTGCCGCCATAACCGTCCACAATACGGCTGACGATGGCCAAACCTAAACCGGTTCCTTTAACCTTATTGGTAAAAAAAGGTTCAAAGACATTTTTTAAATCTTTTTCTTCAATCCCGCATCCGTCATCTGTTACTTTAATCATTGTATACTCTTTTCTATCTTCCAAATTAACGGTTTTTATTTCAAGAAACAAATTACCTGTTCCTTCCATGGCCTGCAAGGCATTAAGCATTAGATTTTGAATAACTTGCCGGATTTGTTCTTTATTGGCATAGGCCATGTTCTGGCCGGAAAAAGCTCTGATTATTTTGATGTTATCCGTCCATTCATTCAACATTTTTATATTTTCTATAACTTCTTCGGCGACTTCATCAACATTTACATGTTCCCTGACCTCAGGAACAGGTCGGGCAAGTAAAAGAAAATCTCGCACGAAGTTATCCAACTGATCCTTACCTCGCATAATAATCTGCATTAACCGTTTGTCCGTCTCTTCCATCCTGGTGTTCTGCCCCAATAATTGGATGGAGCCGGTAATGGATGCCAGAGGATTTCTCATTTCGTGTGCAAGACTGGCGGCCATCTCGCCAATAAAAGCTAGCCTTTTGCTTTTTTCAAGATTTTCCTCCATTCGTTTGATTTCCGTCAAATCCTGAAAGATCAAAATATGACCGATTTGCTTACCATAGTTGTCTTTCAACGATGAAAACGAACAACCCAAATGAACTTTTTTCTTATCCCGGCGGACGATTTTCACTTCTCTTCTGCTTTTGGGCATATCAACCGTATTGGAGTCAAAAAAAGTATTAAGCTCGGGAAATATTTCTAGGATCTTATGATTCTCTATTGATGAGAGTTGAAAACCGGTAATCGCCTCCGCCGCTCGATTGAACGTCTTAATCCGCCCCTGTAAAGTGATGGTCATGATGCCGGTATCCACCGATTCAATGATGCTGCGAAAAAGGAGATCCAGTTGACCGAAAGCCACCTCACTTTCTTCCAATAATGACCTGGTTCTCTTTTCTTGTTCAACAACAATGCTGGCCAGAAAGGCTACAACATAAAATGACAAGATGTGAACAATGATTCTCAGAAAAATGTCGTTTGCTTCAACAAGATAAACATGTTCGTTGAAATGTAGGACGGGAAAGAGGTTGAAATATTCAAACGTCAACGCCAGTCCATAGGCTATACTGGATGCGGATGCAATAATAAAAGCGCCACGGCGGCCCAGAAATATAGCGGAATAGATGATCACTAATATATAGAGCTGCGAATAGTTGCTGCTACTACCGCCGGTTAGGTAAACCAAAAAAGATACCAGACCAATATCGACAATTAATTGGGCATGAATATTAAACTGAAAATACTTTTCTTTTCTTAAAAGGAGTGTATAAATTAACGATAAGAAATACATTGCTATGACAACAGCATAAATTAGGCGCTGGAGCATCGGCGAAAGGGGAATCACCGCTTTCATCGTCCCCAGGAAGAAAGTAACCAGTAAAAATATGGAAATGACAATTAGCCGACTAATAATCAGCAGCTTGAGTCTCTGCTCATTTCGTTCATCTTTTTCTATATTTTGATGCATGGTTTGTTTCCGAATTCTTTGGATTTGAGTTTCTTATTTTGATTTTATAATATTTTATAATTTTTAGCTAATCATTTGAATAATTTTATTAACAGATGACTTCCGGTTTATGCGCAGACCATTATTATATCCCCTCCTCGCCCTAATGGCGGGTATTATGATCGGCGATTCTATCGCTCTACCCTCTTTGTCTCTATTGACTGGAGCGCTACCGATTCTGATGATTTTACTTATCTGTATCAGAAATAAATGGAACATTGCTGCCTTCCTCCTTATTCTCCTCTTTCTGATAATTGTCGGCTTATTGAATATCCAAAGACAACAATACCTGACCCAGAACCATCAACACATTTCTCATCTGGCAGATCGAGGCCCATTAACGGTGGAGGGCATTGTCTTGACGAGCGACCAAATTTACCCAACTAATAATGCATTGGTAGTTCGTTGCCAGAGAATGATTATCAATAACTCATACCTCCCCGTGAGTGGGAATATTCGTCTTGTTATTCCGGCGGATCTCAGTTTCCAATACGGTGACTTTATCCGCTTCCATTCTAAAATAAAAAAAATTCAGAGTTTTCACAATCCAGGAAGCTTCAATTATGAACGCACCTTAAACCGGCAGGGTATTTATGTTGCAGGATTCGTAGCCAATCATGCCGGCATTGTTCTGATTCGTCACAATTCAGCTAGTGGCGTCAAACTGAAGCTGGAAAACTTTCGATTATATTTAAAACAATTAATTTATACCCATGCCCCGTCCCCTCAAAGAGAAATCATAGAAGCCATGACTATCGGCAATCAAAAAGCCATTCCGCAGGACGTACGCGACAATTTCGCCAAAACCGGCACCTCTCATATTCTGTCCATTTCCGGATTGCATATCGGCATGGTGGCGGCAGGTAGTTTTTTCCTAATATTAGTCCTGTTGAAATCTTCACAATACCTGATGCTCAAATTCAATATCATCAAAATGGCCACAGCCGCAGCTTTTTTACCGATTGTCATTTACGCCTTGGTCGCGGGAATGGGAACAACTGTTCTCCGCGCAACCCTTATGGCCATAGCTTTTCTGATCTCGTTACTGATTGGAAAACAAAAAGATTTCTATAATATTCTTTTCGGCGCGGCGCTAATCATTCTGATTATTGCGCCTGAATCTCTTTTTGAAATTTCCTTTCAATTATCCTTTAGTGCGGTTTTCGCGATTCTCTACATCGTTCCGAGGCTGAGCGATCTGACCTTACCAATCCCATCAGCAGCCCCCCCATGGCTGCAAAAGCTAATTCGCCGTATTTATATTTTCATCCTGGTATCCGCTGCCGCTACTCTGGGCACACTGCCCATTATTGTCTTTTACTTTAACCGCGTCTCCGCTGTGACATTGATCGCCAATCTCATTGCAGTTCCCCTGCTGGGCATGCTAACCTTAATCCCGGCGATGGCCTTCATCCTCACCTCACTGTTTTCAACCTGGTTTGCTGGTTTTCTCATTTCAGTCGCATCATTTTTCACTGGTATTGCCGTCACCATGATCAATTGGATGGCATCATGGTCTTGTTCCTCTTTCAGTCTCGTAAAACCAAACTTAGCTGAAATAACATTTTTTTACATCTTTAGTTTTCTACTGATTCAAGTTGTCGCGCCAGGCAACAAAATAAATAATCAGGGATTTCTGGAGCGCCATCCATCTTTGGTAAAAATAGCGCTCCTGATTACTTTGACATTGATTCTGTCAGATGCTGCTTATCTTGTCGTAAAAAACAGGGATTCCACCTATTTAAAAGTTACAGCCATTGATGTCGGTCAGGGTGCGTCCACTTTGATCCAATTGCCCCGAGGCGTCAATATGCTTATTGACGGCGGCGGTTTTCATGACAGTTCATTTGATATGGGCAGAACAGTGATCGCTCCATTTCTTTATGCACAAAGAATCAGAAAAATTGATATTGTTGTTCTCACACATCCTCACCCAGACCATCTGCAGGGATTAATTCATATCGTTAATAACTTTGACGTCCGGGAAGTCTGGTGTACGGGCGTGAAAGCGGATGATGATCTTTACCTGCTCTGGGAAAAATCAATCTCCGAACGTAAAATAAAAATTAAGCACGTGTCATTCCAATCGCTGCCTGAAAATGTTCATGGCGTTCATATCCAATTTCTGTGGCCTTTACATCCGCCAAAACAAAATGACCATAATACATCTTTTAACGAAACCAATGACTCTTCTTTGGTTATAAAAATAACCTATGGGACGAGAAGCTTTCTGATAACGGGCGATATTTCCTCCCTGATTGAAACTCTTCTAATCCGTTCAGGACATAATTTGAAAAGCGATCTTCTTTTCGTGCCGCATCACGGCTCTGCCCACTCCAGCTCTGTGGATTTCATCCGTGCCGTTTCCTGCCGCTTTGCAATTGTCAGTGCCGGCAAAAATAATGTATTCCAACATCCTCATCCGGACGTTCTGGATCGTTATCATATAAACGGTGTCGCTCTTTTCAGGACGGATCAGCAGGGCGCAATTACTGCGCAAACTGATGGCAAATCGCTTGAAATCACTTCCTGGCTAAAGTAATTCCCCGGCATTCCATCGGGGACACATCATTAGTCGTTGTCAATTTGATATTTTTAAGTTATATGCTTTTCCTATAAATAAATTAATAGCAATATTACAATAGGGGAAGACATATGGCTATTCAACAAACATTGATTATTATTAAACCTGATGGACTCGTAAAATCATTAACGGGAAATGTTATATCCCGGTTGGCAGAGGCAAAATTGACCATTATGGGCGCAAAGGTCGTGCGTGTAAGCCGCCAACTGGCAGAAAAGCATTATGAACATCTGAAGGATAAGCCTTTTTTCGAAGAACTGATCCAGTATATCGTGGGTGACGTACACAAGACTCACAGAGTGCTCGCACTGGTCTATCAGGGAGATGATGCCATTTTCAAAATTCGAGATATTGTCGGTGATACGGATCCGGAAAAAGCCAGCCCTGTATCCATAAGAGGAGCATACGGTCGAATCACAACATCAGGAGTATTTGAAAATGTTGTCCATGCCTCTTCCAGCCCGGAAGATGCTGAGAAAGAAATTAAGCTTTGGTTTGAACCGGAAGAAATTGTCGAAGACATGTATCCTATAAAAGAAGCAACATTTGACAATATTAAAAAGACCGTATGGGCTTGATTTCAAGAGTAAACACAAAATGGCCCGTAAGGGTCACTATCTTTTTGGCCCTGGATTAAGTCATTTATTACACCCAAGGCAGATTTCGCATTCCCCATCTCCGTTGACGGTTCCCTTCACAAAAAATGATAAAATGTGCCTTAAATTGCCTATTATCATCCTTTCCATCAATAATATTTGATTGCGAACACCCCGACGATATGCTAGAAAACACCACTTTATTTGGGATACATCTATGGAAAAAATTACAGCCATCAAGGGTATAAAAGATATTTTACCTAAAGATTCCCCACTCTGGCATCAGGTGGAATTAACCGCCCGCAAAATTTTTAAATGTTTCGGTTTTTGTGAAATTCGTGTACCGATCATGGAAAAAACGGTTTTATTCCAACGCAGTATTGGTGAAACTACGGATATCGTTGAAAAGGAAATGTACACGTTCCGTGACCGAGATGACGAAATGCTGACTTTGCGTCCGGAAGCCACGGCATCCGTTATCCGTGCTTATATTGAGCATAACCTCCTGGTGTCTGATCCGATTGCCAAGCTTTACACCATGGGTCCGATGTTCCGCCGGGAAAGACCGCAAAAAGGCCGTTTCCGGCAATTTCACCAGATTGACGTGGAATTATTTGGAGATGATAAACCGGCCTCTGATGCGGAAGTTATTTTTATGCTGATGCATTTCCTTCAAACAGCAGGCGTCGAAAAGTTATCGCTGGAAATTAATTCGCTGGGCTGCAAAGCTTGTCGCCCGGTTTTTTCCCAAGCTGTTGTTGATTTTCTAAAAGGATCGGAAAGTGCTCTCTGTCCTGATTGTCAAAGACGTATTCATACAAACCCGTTACGCGTCTTTGATTGCAAAGTGGAAACCTGCGGTTCGGTCATTGCCGATGCTCCTCGCATATTAAATTTTCTCTGTACAGAATGCTCGGACCATTTTTCTGCAGTTAAAAGTTATCTCAATGATTTGAACCTGGCCTATGAAATCAATCCTCAAATGGTGCGCGGCCTCGATTACTACACGAAAACGACCTTTGAAGTGAAATCCGGAGCGTTGGGAGCACAGAATTCTCTGGCGGGTGGCGGTCGTTATGACGGTCTGGTCAGTTTTCTGGGCGGTCCAGAAGTTCCAGGGATCGGCTTCGGCATCGGTATAGAGAGACTAATCGCCTGCCTGACGCCGGATAATAAAAACCATTATAAAACAGATATATATATTGCCGCTTTAGGCGCGCATGCGCAGAAAATTGCTTTCGGTTTGACCCAGGAATTACGTCGCTCCGGGATTTGCGCGGCAATGGATTATTCTGATAAAAGTCTGAAAAGCCAGATGAAGCGCGCAGATAAATTAAATAGTTCTTATACATTGATTTTCGGAGATAAAGAAATAGCCGAGAATCACGCCGAGTTACGGAATATGAGCACTAAAAATCAGCAAAGCCTGCCCCTTGAGAATCTCCTGGAGGCGGTGAAGAATATTTTTAAAGAGAGGTAAATGTTTTGTGAGCCAATTCATTACAAAAGACAAAAGAACGCATTATTGCGGAAATGTCAGTGTAGCCGATGTCGGCAGTGATGTTATCTTGTTCGGCTGGGCTCAACGCCGCAGAGATCACGGTGGCGTCATTTTCATCGATTTGCGCGACCGCGAAGGAATTGTCCAGATTGTTTTCAATCCGGAAGCGGGCGAAACCGTTCACGGCGAAGCACATAAAATCCGGAGTGAATACGTTCTGGCGGTGAGAGGCAAGGTGCGCAGACGACCGGAAGGCATGGAGAACCCGGCCATCCCCACGGGCCAGATCGAGGTCATGATCTCCGATCTCGAGATTCTGAACGAATCAAAAACACCACCCTTCTCTTTTGATGAAGAAGACATTTCCGAAAACGTCCGTCTCAAATACCGTTATCTGGATTTGCGCCGTCCGGCCATTCAAAAGAACCTTTTCCTGCGCAGCAAACTGGCTATAGCCACACGTCAGTACTTTAACGATAATGGCTTTATCGAAGTTGAAACGCCGTTTCTGGGCAAAAGCACCCCGGAAGGCGCCCGCGATTACCTTGTCCCCAGCCGTGTCAACAAGGGAACTTTCTACGCCTTGCCGCAGTCGCCGCAAATCTTCAAACAACTCTTGATGGTCTCCGGGTTTGACCGTTATTTTCAAATTGCAAAATGTTTTCGCGACGAAGATTTGCGTGCGGACCGTCAGCCGGAATTCACGCAGATTGACGTAGAGATGTCGTTCATCTCCGAAGAAGATATTATGCAGATGATGGAAGGCCTGATGAAAGCCATTTTTAAGGCCTGCCTGAACAAAGATCTGACGCTTCCCTTACCCAGAATAACCTATGCCCACGCCATCAGCCGTTACGGCAAAGATAACCCCGACGTGCGTTTTGGAATGGAAATTGTAGATCTCACTGCTATTGTGAAAAATTCCGGCTTCAAGCTGTTTATGGAAGTGGCGGCAACCGGCGGTGTCATTAAAGCCATTAAAGCCGAGAAGAACCCCGCACTTTCCCGCAAAGACCTAGACGGTTTGGCGGATATTGTGGCTATTTACGGCGCAAAGGGACTGGCCTGGGCGAAAGTCAATGCCGCCGACTGGACATCACCCATCTTTAAATTCCTTAAGCCTGAAGAAGTGGCTGGCATTACACAGGCTATGGATGCGAAAGAAGGAGACATTATCTTTTTTGTAGCGGATGTACCGAAAGTTGTTCATGACGCTTTGGGCAACCTCCGCCTGAATTTGGGCAAGAAACTCAATCTGATTGATCCTGACACACTGGCCTTCACCTGGGTCACGGAATTTCCGTTGATGGAATATTCGGAGACCGAAAAACGATTCATGTCCACACATCATCCATTCACATCACCGTTTATTGAAGATCTGCCGCTTATGACGACTGATCCGGGAAAAGTGAGAGCGAAAGCTTACGATCTGGTGCTGAATGGCTCGGAAATCGGCGGCGGCAGCATTCGTATCCATCGCAAGGATATGCAATCACAGGTTTTCAGTGCATTGGGTTTGAGTGAAGACGACGCCAGGTTGAAATTCGGCTTTCTGCTGGATGCCCTGGAATTTGGCGCACCTCCTCACGGAGGACTAGCCTTTGGGCTGGACCGGCTCACCATGATCATGACCAAAGCGGAATCGATTCGCGACGTCATTGCTTTCCCGAAAACTCAGAAAGCGTCGGATCTCATGTCCGATGCCCCTTCCAAGGTTAGCATCGAGCAGTTGATGGAGTTGTCGTTGAAGATTGTTTAACCCCCCCCACAATAATTAACCAATGAACGGGAAGGCCGGTATATAAGCCGGCTTTCCCGTTTTTTATTCATGCGACGGATTATCAACTCCATCAGCATGATTGCAATGGCAATCTGAAATTGAATGATCGATGACTACACAACCCGTTTAACATTTCATAATCTTTTTCATGTCTTTTTCTTCTTAAATTCTTGAAACTTGAGAACAGTTTTGATACGCTCCGCCGTACAATTTTGTTATAGGAACAATTTTGTTGTTCACTTTTTTTCAGAAAGGGCAGATTCCATGAACTTTTCCCAACGGATTTTTTGCGGCGAATTGACGGAGGCTAAAATCGGCCATAGCGTGCAGCTTTGCGGCTGGGTGGACGCCTACCGCGATCACGGCGGCTTGATTTTTGTTCACCTGCGCGACCGCAGCGGCATTGTGCAAATTGTGTTTAATCCGGAGACGACTCCCTCAAACATTTGTGAAGCGGCCTCGACGCTGCGCGCGGAATACTGTATCACTGTTGCAGGCGAGGTCAAAAAAAGACTCCCCGGCACGGAGAATCCCAATATCGAAACCGGGGCGCTTGAAGTGGCGGTGATTGATCTGACGATTCTAGCCGAATCCGATCCGTTGCCGTTTGTCATCTCCGACAAGGCCATGGTGGCCGGAGCGGAAACCGCCGGTGCACAGAGCGTTGCCGAGGAGTTGCGAATGGAGTATCGCTATCTGGACATCCGCCGCGCGGCCATGCAAAACAATCTGCTCCTGCGTCACAAAATTTTTCAGTGCGTGCGCGAATTTCTCGACGCGCGGGGCTTTGTGGAGGTGGAAACACCGGTGCTCACGATGAGCACGCCCGAAGGCGCGCGCGACTACTTGGTCCCCAGCCGCGTGCATCCGGGAAACTTTTACGCCCTGCCGCAATCGCCGCAGCTTTTCAAACAGCTGATGATGATCGGCGGCCTGGAGCGCTATTTTCAGCTGGCGCGCTGTTTCCGCGATGAAGACTTGCGCCCCAACCGCCAGCCGGAATTCACGCAGCTTGACATTGAAGCGTCTTTCATCGATGAGGAATTTCTCTACAATCTTATCGAGGAGCTCACGGTGAACATGTTTGCAGTCGGCGGCATAACGCTTGCCCGACCTTTTCCGCGCATGACCTACACCGAAGCGATGGATACGACCGGTTCGGACCGTCCCGACCTGCGCTTCGGCCTGCGCTTTGTCGATGTCACGGATGTATTTGCGTCCACAAATTATTCCATTTTCCGCCAGATCCTGAAGCGCGGCGGCTGTATCAAAGGGATCAACATCAAAGGACAATCCGAACACTTAAGCAAAAACGTCCTGCAAAACGAATACGCGAAAGAAATTGCGCCGTCATTTGGCGCCAAGGGAATGACCTGGATGCGCGCCGAAGGCGGAAAGCTTGAATCCAATATCGTGCAGTTTTTCAGCGCGGCGGAACTTGACGAACTCAAAAAACGCTTCGACGTGGCCGACGGCGACGTCCTGATCATGGTGGCCGATCCGTCTTATGCGACGGTTGTCTCTGCGCTGGGGCAACTTAGGCTGCATCTGGCCCATCGTCTGGAGCTCATCCCCGAAAACAGTTTTTATCCGGTCTGGATTACAGAGTTTCCTCTGTTTGAAGCGACGGAGGAAGGCGGCGTAACCTCAAGCCACCATCCCTTCACCGCGCCGGAACACACAAATTTCGACCCGAAAAACGTTGAAGAGCTTCTCGGTCTGCATTCGCGCGCCTACGACCTGGTCATGAATGGCGAAGAGCTGGGCGGAGGCAGCATCCGCATCAACAACCGCGATCTCCAGCGAAAAATCTTCGCGGCGCTGGGGCTTTCCGAAGAAGACATGAAAGAAAAGTTCGGCTTCTTCCTGCGAGCCTTTGACTACGGCGCGCCGCCGCACGGGGGACTGGCGCTGGGCATGGACCGCACGGTGTCGATGATTCTGGGGACGTCGTCTATTCGTGAAGTGATCGCCTTTCCCAAAAACCGTTCCGCCGCCTGTCCGCTCACCGGCGCACCCTCAGTTGTGAAGCAGGAACAACTGGCCGAACTGGGGCTTCTGAATCTGGGCGGCAAAGAGGTGTTGCCCGGAACCGCCGAGAAGGAAAATCTGCTGGACCGCGTCTCCTGGGTGTCACGCATCGGCATCGAGGCCCAAGAGCGGCCAGTAATGGAAGAAACTCTCAAGCAGGCGGAGGAGCTAGCGAAACAGGCCGCCGATTGCGCGGGCGCTGAAGAGCCGATCCGGTCGGTTGTGCCGTGCGTGCACCGGACGCGCGAGGGCCTGGAGGCCAGACGTTCGGCATGGGCCGAATCCGGAAAACTGCTTAAAAGCGCGCCATCGGTCAAGGGCAATTATTTTAAAGTCGCCAATATTCTGGAATAAAGGAAAAGTCATGGATTCGATATTTTGCTACCGCAACCCCGTTACCTCCGATGCATCGTCCGGTTTGCTTCAAGGAAAAAAAGTTGCCGTTCAGCCCAACATTCCGGTTGCGGGCTGGCCCGCGGAAGCCGGTTCACAGGCCCTGGCCGGATTTAAAGCCCTGGAAGACGCGGCCGTCGTCTTGCGCCTGACACAAAACGGCGCGAGAATTATGGGGGCCACGCACATGAGCGAGTTCGGTTTCGGTCTGGCCGGAAGCACGGCAGGCCAGGCGATTGCCCAAAACGAAGCGGACGCTGAGCTGGTACTTGATCTGGCGGGTGAGGCCCGTTTGATTGCGGCCCGCGCCGGTGTGTGGGGATTCAAACCCGGCTACGGCCTTGTTCCCCGCGTGGGTATCACCGGCCTGATCCCATCCATGGAAGCCTGTGGTATTCTGGGGAAGACTCCCGGCAATATCCGCGCCATTCTTCAATCGATCGCGGGCCCGGACGAAAGGGATTTTGCGCAGCCCGATCAGGCGCCGCCTAATTTTTCAACTGACGGCATCGAGCCGGGAAAAATGACGCTGGGCGTCATTGACGAGACTGTCAACGCCTTGTCCGAGAAAAATCGTGTCGCCTTTGAAAAAGAAATGGACGACCTGAAAAAAACGGGCTTCCGTATCAAAACTCTTGCTTGGTCGGACTATGCGCTTTGCCCGACAGTTCATCAGATTGTCGGGGCCGTCGAGGCCTCGTCGTGCGCGGGGCGCTATGATTCCGTGCGCTACGGAAAACGCGCGCCAGTTGCAAAAAACTGGAACGAGATGTATTTGCAATCGCGCGGCGCATCATTTGGGACGCTTTTAAAAAGCTATCTGATTCAGGGCGCGTTTTTTCAATTTGAACGCTACGACGCCTATGAAAACGCCTGCCGCATCCGCGCCCGTCTGGTCAAAGGTACCCAAAGTCTCCTGGCGCAGGTTGACGCCCTAGTGTTCCCAGTGAAAAACGCCGCCGCACCGGATGCCCCCGAAACACTGACGGATTTTTACAAACAATTCGCTCATACGGCGCAGGCCAACATCACGGGCTGTCCAGCATTGTGCTTACCACCTTCGGCCGCAAACGGGACGGCTATGCAAGTGATGGCTCGCCCAAATGCCGACGCGCGGGTGATGGCTCTGGGAGAATATCTCTATCGGCAGCGCAAAGGAGGAAACTGATCATGGAATTTGAAGCAGTTATCGGATTGGAAATTCACGTGGAACTTAACTGTGCCACGAAATTGTTTTGCGACTGCCCCAACAATCCCGGCGATGATCCGAACATCAATACCTGTCCGGTTTGCCTATGGTTTCCCGGCGCTGCTCCGCGACTGAGCCGGGCGGCTCTTGAAAAAGCCGCGCTTTTGTGCCTGGGCTTGAATGCCGAGCTTCAGCCGGTAAGCGCCTTCGATCAGAAGGTGTATTACTATCCGGACCTGCCCAAGGGCTTCCAGCTTTCGCAGGCGCATCTGCCTCTGTCAAAGGGCGGCTGGATTGACATTACCGATGAAGACGGATCGCCCAAAAGGATGCGCATTCATCATATCCATATGGAAGAGGATGTAGCCAAGCTGGTGCACGAAATGGAGGGGCGAACGCCCATCAGTCTGGTGGACTTCAACCGTGCGGGTGCGCCACTGGTGGAAATCGTCACCGAGCCGGATTTTCGCTCACCGCATCACGCGATGGAGTTTCTCAAGGCGTTGCGCGCGCAAGTACGCTACGTGGGGTCTTCGGAGTGCAGCATGGACAATGGCACGATGCGCGTCGATGCGAACATCTCCATTCGCCCCAAGGGCACGAATCAGATGAACACCAAGGTGGAAGTCAAGAACATGAATTCCGTCCGGCATGTGGGCGACGCCATCGCGCATGAAATCAGCCGCCAGAGCGCGGCCGTGCAGGCAGGCGATGCCGTGGTACTGCACACCCGCTTATGGGACCCGGATAAAAAGGTCACGCTGCCCATGCGACAGAAATTTGAAGGCCCCTGCATTCCCGATCCGACCGTGCCGATCATCGAGCTTTCCGCTGAAGAAATTTCCGCCCTGCGCTCACGTCTTCCGGAAATGCCCGCGACACGCGCCGAGCGATTTGTGAAAGAACATGGTCTTTCCGCTGAAGAAGCAACGTATTTGAGCTCCGATCCGGATATGGCCCAATACTTTGAAGAGCTGATCCGCGCGGGAGCGCAGGCCAGGGCTGCCATGCACTGGCTGACCACGCAACTTTTGCCCGCCGTGCGGGATCGCCGCCAGGAGCTCTCCCAAACTCCTGTAACACCGGCCAGGCTGGCCGCGCTTTTGACCATGTTGGCTTCGGATACCATTAACGCCAACGCGGCGCGCGACGTGCTTTCGCACCTGTTTGACTCTGAAGATTCGCCTGAAGACATTGTTCGGGCCAAAGGTCTCGCCCAGGTTTCGGACACAGGCGCGCTGGAGGCGATGATCGCAGGTGTGCTTGCGGCGCAGCCTATGGCGGTGGCGGATGTAAAAAGCGGCCAGGGAAAAGCCATGGGATTCTTGATCGGCCAGGTGATGCAGGCTTCCGGCGGCAAAGCCAATCCGAAAGTCATCCGGGAGCTACTCCAGAAGAAATTATCCGCCAGCTGACGGAAAACATCGGCCTGAACGTGATGATCCCGGCGTTTTCTTATTCAATCATTACTTGCTCTTTTTACAGGATGAATACCTTGAGAATCTTGGAGATCTTTCAGAGGTCAGCTGTTTTTTCCGGTCACTGTTTCTGTTTGATTCAAGTCATTTATTAAAGAGCAGCGTTTTTCACTTTTAATGATTTTGTCCAATCACGGACGGCATATTGTTAATGCATTATTGGCCGGCATTTCAAAAATTTATTGCCACACCAGCCCTTAGTAATCATCGAACAGCATCCATTGCTCAAATGGACGCTGTTCGTCTCTTGATGACAGCGGCGCAATTTCACTGATAAAACGCGAAGGGCTGAGCGTCAGTGTGCCCGCTGACCGTGTATAGTCCAGCACAGGTGAAGAAAGGTAGAGCTGGTCCTTTGCCCTCGTTACGGCCACATAAAAAAGCCTTCTTTCCTCTTCTTCTCCACCCGGTTCCTTGAGAGCCCGCTGCAGAGGAATCATGCCATCGGCACACCAAATCAAAAAGACATAAGACCATTCCAGCCCTTTGGCCTGGTGGATCGTGCTTAGGATCACCTTGTCCTGTTGACTTTCTTCTATTTCTTCTTCTTTGGACATATTGGTGAGGAGTGCCAGTTCGTTTAAAAAGTCATCCATCCTCTCAAACTTGGCTGCAAAATTCCCCAACTGGATTAAATCGTCTTCGCGCGCAGAGGCATCAGAATAATTATCCTGCAGGTAAGTCCGGTATGCGCTTTTGCTTAACAACAGATCAATGATTTTTTCGGGTATTCTATCGGGAACATCCAGCGAAAGCAATGTCAGTAAGGTATTTCGACATTGTCCGACTCCAACCTTCGCCGGCTTGGGTACGTTTTTCAGAAACTCTTCCGCCAATAATGACTCCAGTGGATTATCCTGATTAGCCAGACGGCTCCAGATTTTTTCAAACGTGACCTTGCCTATCTTGGGATACATCATCAGAAGCCTTCGCCAGGCCAGTTCATCGTGAGGATTTACCAAGACTCGCATATATGAAGTCACATCTTTGATATGCGCCTGCTCAAAAAAACGAATACCGGAGCGGATATCAAAAGGAATATCTCGCCGCACAAATTCCATTTGCACTTCCATCGAATGATAGTGAGCCCGGTAGAGAACAGCCATCTCGCTAAACGGTACACCGCCGCGGGATAGCTCCGCAATTCTTTGCGCGACAAAGTCCGCCTGCTTTAAAACATTTTGTGCGGATACCATGACCGGTCTCATTCCTTTGTTGCGGACGGCCTTCAGAGCTTTGGGGAATTGGTTTTCGTTATTGTTGATACTGAGGTTGGCCAGATGCAGGATTTCCGGCGTGCTGCGATAGTTGGTTTCCAACTTGAATATTTTACAGTCGGGATAGCGCTCGGGAAAATGAATGATGTTGCTGAAATTGGCACCGCGAAAAGAATAAATACTTTGCGAATCGTCCCCCACAACCATCAGATTGCGATGGCCGGAAGCCAGTAGATCAACCATATCCGCCTGAATAATGTTGGTATCCTGATATTCATCCACCAGCACATGATGAAACCGTTGGGAAAGCGTAAACAGAATATCAGGATTCTCCCTCATTAATCGGCGGCAGTTGACCAGCAGATCATCAAAATCCATCACGCAGAGATCTTTCTTTTTCTGTCCGTAAAGGCAAGCGATTTGATGAATTTCCGGACTCAGATGCAAAAAGAATGGATATCTCGATGAAATCACCTCTTCCAGTGTGCTCTCGGTGTTCAACGTCATACTGATTATTTCCGCGATAATATTATTCTTGGGGAATTTGGTGAGCTTGGTGTCAATTTTTAATTCGGTCATGACCGATGCAATAATCTGTCGAGCATCTTCACTATCCACAATGGAAAAACTATTGGAATAGCCTAGACGGAAAGCGTAACTTCTCAGAAATCGATGGGCAATGGAATGAAATGTGCCGCCCATTATTTTCCCGGTGTAACAATGAACAAGGCTTTCCACGCGGTTCAGCATGGAATGGGCGGCCTTATTGGTAAATGTCGCGAGCAGAATGCTTTCCGGCGGCACACCGGATTCCAACAAATGGGCCACCCGGTAGGTCAGGGTCCGAGTTTTACCGCTGCCTGCTCCTGCAAGAACAAGAAGCGGGCCGCCCTCTTCTACGACAACTCGGTATTGTTCCGGATTCAGTTCTTTTTCGTACTCAATCATGTGATTATTGAGGGTTCAAGCTTTCAAGGCTTTTATGATGTCCGCTATCGTATCATCGGCAACAAGCGACAAGAAAGTTTTAAGCAACCCTTCTTTCTCATAATAGCCATTCAGCGGTGCTGTTTTCTGATGGTATGTTTTCAAACGGTTACTGATCGCCTCCTCTGTTTCATCATCCCGTTGAATGGTCTGATGATTGCACAGCGTGCAGGTGCCATCTTCTTTTGGGGGATTGTTTCTGACATTATAAATGGCCTGGCAGGACGGATTGGAGCATGTTCTGCGTGTGGTCAGACGGTCTAGGATAACTTCACGAGGCGCATCTAGGTTAGCGACAAAATCCAGTTTTATTTTAAGTCTGGCAAGCAGTTTGGTAAGTTCTTCTGCTTGAGGAATCGTCCGCGGGAAACCATCCAGAATGAATCCATTCCGGCAATCCGGTTCCTGAAGCCTTGCCTCCATAATATCCATAATCAGAGAATCAGGCACCAGGTCTCCCCGATCCATATACTCTTTGGCTTTTTTCCCGAGCGCATTTCCCTCTTTCACAACGTATCGTAAAATATCGCCCGTGGATATCTGCACCGATCCGTCAAATTCTGTCAGTAATTTGGCTATCGTACCCTTGCCTGCGCCCGGCGCGCCTAACAATATGATTTTCATTTTTTCCTCCGCAGCTAAATGTCGGATGTCGTAAGCTGCGGGGCTTATAATTCAAAAAAAATATACGGTCAAGTTAATTAAGGTCTTTGAACTGTTACTTGGATAACTGAATTTCAAATATTTTAGGCCAGTATTTACCTGTCACGAAAATACGGTCTGTATTGACGTCGTAGGCAATGCCGTTGAGCACATCGACCGACTCATTTCGGGGAAGATAAGAACGAAGTGCCGATAAATTAATCCAGCCCGTCACCTTGCCATTTTTAGGAGAAATCCGGACAATTATATCTTCGGTGAATATATTCGCCCATATTTCACCTTTGATAAATTCCAGTTCATTGAGATGGTCGACAGGTGTCTCACCGTCACGGACATGAATTTCCCGCACCACTTTGAATGAATCCGGATCACGAAACGTGATGGTTGATGAACCGTCGCTCATCAGCAAATGCTTCCCATCAGAGGTTAATCCCCAACCTTCTCCATGATATTTTATTTCCCTTATTTTCTTGAAGGATCGAACACTATAAATCAAAAGGGTTTCATTCTGCCATGTCAACTGATAAATGTTTCTCTTCAGCACAGCAATTCCCTCACCAAAATACTTGTATGATATTTTGACTTCTTGCAGGCTTTTTCCGGTTATGACTTCTTTTCGGGCAAGAATTGATTTCCCGTTAAGACCAGTTGATTCATAGATGCAACCCTCATGGAAAAACAATCCCTGCGTGAATGCACCGGTATCATGTGGATAAAAGTTTTTAACAACAATCGATGATATTGGCATTTTAGTTTTCAATAAACGTGAGAGTTGAAACTGTTGCTGTGGGACATCTTCCGAAAAAACCCCGCCTGTCCAGAATAAGAAAGTCACCACAAAGAAAACTGTGATGGTCAACCTTAAAATTCTTTCCTCTTTCACGGAAGACATCATCATGGAAGATTCATTTTTTTCGATAGAGCATCGGCAGAACGCAAATAAACGGGAACACATCTTGCCAGATCAAGCAAATCATTGCGAAAATATTTTTCAATCGCCAGAATTCCTACGGCTGAAGCGCAGATAAATTGTTGTTC
>CAZOPH010000001.1:4513-111496 GCA_964581635.1 uncultured Smithella sp. | reverse complement strand
ATCTCCTGGACGGTTTTTTCAACATTGGTGGCTGTTATGTCAGCGACAGGATAAACCAACCACTGCAAACCAGTCTTGGTATCAACAATGGTGCCGTCTTTCATTTGGTTATAACGAATTTTAATCGGAGTGGTCAAAACCAGATTTTTCCCCGACTCCAGTGTTTTAATTTTCTTGGCGATATTTGTGCTCCATTTATCGTAAAGGATAGTCAGAATGTAGTCGGAAGAGGGAGCGATACCTGTTATCTGAAACTTACCGTCTGTACCGGTTTTGGCCTCAAATTGTTCATAACCTTGAACATGCTGAACTTGCTTGAAAATAATGGAAACACCCGACACGGGCTTTTCTTGACCATCAATAATTTTGCCTTCAATGCCGGCTGTTTTATTACTGCATGCGCATAAGAACATGCAGATCAGCAGAAAAAAAGAAAAGCTATTCACAATTTTCATAATACCCACTCCATCTTCAAGTTTTAACATAACAAAATAATGCATTGCATTTTAAATACTTAAAAAAATTTGCATACTATTAGAAAATATTCAATAAGAAAATAATCCCTGTGAATGCCTCTGTTGTAAATACCGGTGCACTCGATGACGCCATGCGACACATCGCTTTGATCTTCCATAATCTTTAAGCGGCCATCGTTATTCAATGAGAAGATTTTCCACTTCGCTGCGAATTTTTTGTAAATTGTCAGCAGAGGACGCTTCAAAACGCAGGACGATAACCGGCTGAGTGTTGGAACAGCGCACGAGCGCCCATCCGTCCTTAAACGGAATGCGGACGCCGTCAATATCAATAACGCCAGGATTATTCCGGTAGTGGTTCTTGATTTTCTCCACAACCGCTGTCTTTTTATCATCATCGCAATCTACTCGTATTTCGGGCGTGGCAAAAGTTTGCGGCACATCGGCAAGCAATTCGTTTATTTTTTGGTTGGTCTGGGAAAGGATTTCCAGCAATCTCACGGCAGCGTATAAGGCGTCGTCATATCCAAAATAACGGTCAGCAAAAAATAAATGGCCGCTCATTTCTCCGCCGAGAAGAGCCTTTTCTTCTTTCATCTTGGCTTTAATAAGCGAATGGCCGGCCTTCCACATAATCGGGCGACCGGAATATTGCCTGATGCCGTCGTATAAAACCTGTGAACATTTAACCTCACCGATGATGGTAGCTCCGGGATGCTCTTTTAAAATATAGCGTGCAAACAAAAGCAGCAGTTTGTCTCCCCAGATAATTTCACCGGTATTACTGATGACACCGATGCGGTCGGCATCTCCGTCAAAGGCTATTCCTAAATCAGCTTTCCTTTGGGCAACCAGGTTAATAAGGTCTTTTAAATTATCTTCAACGGTGGGATCGGGAAAATGGTTGGGAAAACGGCCGTCCGGATTACAATAAAGACAGGTGACATCACACCCCATTCTCTCCAGGAGGGGCAACGCAAATTGTCCTCCGACACCGTTTCCGGCATCCAGTATAACTTTCAATTTTCTGGATATTTGAACGTGATCAAAGAGATAGTTTTGATAAACCTCCGTTATGTCTTCGAGCTTCGTAGATCCTTTACCGGACAAATAATTCCCTGCTTCCATTATTTTTTTTAATTCCTGGATCTGTTGGCCGTGAATGGAGTCATATCCGATGCAGATTTTGAATCCGTTAAATTCCGGCGGATTGTGGCTGCCGGTGATCATAACACCTCCACGGGCCTGAAAATGTCGAATTGAAAAATAAAGTATGGGTGTCGCGCAAAGACCAATATCAATAGTATCAATTCCCGTGGCATTCAGGCCTTGGATTAAATATCGGTGATAGGCATCTGAGCTCAAACGGCAATCACGTCCCACCGTCATGGTTTTAACCTTATTCTGCAACGCATAAGTGCCGATAGATCGTCCCAGGTTGACAATAAATTCTTCGTTTAAATCCTTATCAACAACACCTCGAACATCATATTCACGAAAAACATGTGGATTCATCATTTATTCCCTTCAATCAAAAAAATGCTTAGTAGGATATGCTGGGTCCAAGCACCGTGGGTTCGTATATAATTTGATAAAATATGTCAATCATATACGATCAGAGACCTTATGCTGATCCCATGAATTTTAAAATATCCAACGCTTGCGGTAAAACCAAATTTGCCCCTGCTTCCAGAAAATCTTCTTCTTGAAAATGACCGGTCAGCACGCCTGCAGTCAGTGTGCCGGCATTTCGACCAGTTTCTATATCCAAGGGATGATCGCCGATCATGATGGATCGGTTGGCCTTACTGCCCAGCCTGGTCAGTGCGAGATTGAGCTGTTCGGGGTGTGGTTTTACATGATTTACATCGTCACGACAGACGATCATACGGCAATAGGATGAAATGTCCGGAAACACTGTTTGAACTGCTTTGGAGCAGTTTCTGGTAATAATTCCAGCCTGAATACAATGATTATCAAGAGACGTTAGCAGTTCTTTCGTTCCATTGAATAATTCTCCCCTTTGGGCAGCCTCTACTTCAATGCCTTCAATAATCCGGTAGGCTTCCTCCGTAAAGGATTGCGCTTTTTTAAGTGAATGATTATGTAAAATCGCGCTTGCCTCACCGATGATTTCCAAAATAAACTGGTGATGCAGACTTTGATGATCAATACCATTACTGGAAACAAGTTCAATAATGGCACGACGCATTTGATCAAAATTAATGTTTAACTTAGCAAGAGTACCGTCAAAATCAAAGATGATCGTATCGACGACTGCATGATTGATGGATAAAATACTCATAACATCAGCGGTGTCCTGAGGCGTAATGGGAAGAGAGTGTTTTTTTGACCCTGCGCGAAGGGGAGGGGGGTGGCAATGCAGCGCCGGAAATAATCTGTAAAAAATTGGTGACGATGTTAAATGTCGCACCCCAGAGAATATCATCATTGCCATGGCCATCCGGGATGACCAGACAGGGCAGTTCCATATTGTAGCGCGAATCGGAACTCCCGAGACCAGATTCAACCTCCACCATGGCATAAGATGAACTTTGGAAAAAATAGCTCAGAGGAATTTCCAGAACTCTTTCAACTTCAGGATTCAGTTGATGTGCGTAAGGGGCTTTAACCAGGCAAGCTAGAGGAAAGATGGTCCGGGAAAAGTATGTGAGTGAATAAGAGGGGAGAGCGCCCAGAAATCTTACATTGAGCGGACTCAAACCTATTTCTTCCCAGGATTCGCGTAGCGCGTTCATCAGAAAAAGCCTAACTAAATTGACTGTCTGTTCATCTTTATTCGGAAGATCATTCAGGGTCCGGTTATCAATGGTGCGTATAATGCCTGTTTTCAGAAGAATGTGATTCAACATTTCATCAGTTGAGACCTCCAGAATGCCTCCAGGACAGCTGATGTCGCCTGCCTGCGCGACGGTCTCTGAGCGTTTAATCAGCTGAAAACAAAACTCTGAATTATTATAATGAAGCAGCAACACAACGCCGGCTTCCAGATGATTGGCACCCTTAGCATTAGAGTGGACAATCGAGAGGTGTTTTTCTTGATAGTCAATAGATGCCTTGTCTAATTGTCTCAAAACGTAAAGCGGAAAATCATCTTTTTGTTGAAGCAGTTTTAAGTCCATCTCAATCCTTTCAGTGCTTACCTTAATGTTTCTGATATTTTTTCATTATACCAGCGACGATAGGGAAACAAGTCAATAAAACCACAATGACCGCCGAAAGGCAGCCGAAATATTTTTAAAAAATCGTTATCATCAAGTGATTGGAAATCCTCCAACGGAATAACCGGATCATCCGCTGCTATAAATATATTAACCGGTAAATTCAGATTCTGAAATGATTTTTCATTCAGTGTATATAACTTGAAATAATCCCGATAGGAAGAAAAATCCGGGAAATAAGCCATCATGTCCGAAGTTAAATCTATGCAGGTTTTTGCACGCAGCATTTTATTAAAGTTATATTTTTGCGGAAAAAGTTGTTGTTTTTTCCTCAGAGAACGCCTCCATTTTTTCATGAAGTATTTTCGATAGAAAGCCCAACCGTTATCTATAGCCAGAGCCGTCTTATAAGGGTCCAAGGGGGGACTGACGGCAAACACCTGTTCCAAATTTTTAATCGGTGTTTGGGATTGTTTTATTGCAATACGCAAAGCAAAGTTGGCGCCCAGAGAAAAACCAAGCAAATAGACCGGTAAATTTTCAGAATATTGGGCAAGGACATTGACCGCATCGAACGTCTCTTGCAACAGAGCACCGTGAAAAAGACCTTCATTCAGATGATGCGAGTTGCCATGATCTCTCAAATTTAGACGGCAAATCGAGAATTTCCGGTCATAAAAATAAGAAGCGGCGGCCAGGACGTAGGCTGACGAGGAAGAACCTTCCCATCCATGCAGAATAATCATCAATCCTCTCGAATGGGGATGTCGTGAAATATAGGCCAGCAATTTTGATCCTTCCGTTGTTTCAATAATTAATTCTTCCAAATGATCCAGAAGGGGGCGATGAGGTGGGACCAACACACGGGCGGAAGCCAGCATAGACTGAATGTGCCGGTTCTTTAGAAAATGCCGCGGCAGAAAAATTGCGTTGCTATTTTTGGATCTAACGATCATGAAATTCTTTGTGAAATGCCCCGCCTGAAATAGGCGGGGTCAGTAAATTATGGTGGCGGTGCCTGGATTTGAACCAGGGACACTACGGATATGAGCCGTATGCTCTGACCAACTGAGCTACACCGCCTCTGAGGGATTATTTGTTGCCAAAACCATTAATTGGTTTTCGTGCGACATTCACAGGCGTATGCTTACGAAGTCGCCCGGACGCTATATCTAAGAGTGGAGCGTTTGTCAATAACTATTGAGGCATCTCCAACTCATAAACAACAATGACACTTCGTTCACTGGTCGAGGCCCCCACGGATTGAACCAATGCCAGAACGATTTCCGGTTTACCGTCGTTATCAATGTCCTTAAAACAATAATCAGCGACATAACCATTAATTTTTTTTGTTCGCCAATTTTCAGCCATTCCGAGGCCGTCCCATTCCAGATTATAAATTTCACTGGACGAGAAAAGTTTCAAGTTTTTAAATATACGACCGACAGAGGACAGGTTTTTAACAATGATAAGCTCCTTTTTGCCGTCTTTGTTTGTATCAAAAGACAGAATACGCAAATTGGCAAAAGCACTGCTTTCCAGGTTGCTGTCACTGGGCCTTTGCTTGTCAATATTTGCGATATAGTTGTTGCTGCCACCGTAAACTTCATCACTTCTCCAGATCAGTTCATCGGGTGAAAAGCCAAAAGATAAAATCCGGCTCAAAGGTTTGTTTGTTGGTGAAATAATACATAAGTAGTCCAACTCATCAAGGGCGATAATTTTTTCACTGGTGCCCGAACCCAGTGTATCAATGGTCAAACCATATATAGACAATCCACTGGGGATTTTCATTTTGTCGCCAGAAATATATTTTCCATTACGCCAGACGATTTCATAAATCTGTGTACTGAATACTTTTCCGACATCCGTCCCATCATATGACGAGCCCATCCCATAAGGCTGTCCCAGAAGCAATGGAATACCTGACGGCGGATAAATCACACGTAAAAAATAACGGATGTCGGAATCGATAGTCTTATAGTCACCGTCTTTGTATTGCAGGACAAAGGAATTGAGTAGTCGGTCGTTCAACGATGTGACAATAATTTCCGGAGTACCGTCCTTATTGATGTCTGCCACATCTACGGACATGTAACGATTATAGGACTTACCCTTTATTTGTTTTAACAATTTTAAAGTATCACCCGTTTTTTGGCAGATGTAGATATTATGTTGATCAATCATAACCACTTCATTTAAGCCGTCCTTGTTGACATCTCCGACATCCATCCCGTTAAATTCCGATTTGAACTGCTGGCTCATCCAGAAACCTTTACGGTTGATAGGATCGGCCGCATTGATGAATTCAGGATTGATCATGGCGGTTAGGGTTCCTTTTTTACCGCCTGTCTTCATGCCCGCGATGATCTGTGCTTCACGTGAGGCTCCGGGAACAGGGGGTGGAACGACCGCAGGTGTGACGGCCGCTGCGGGCAAAGTCGCTTGTGGTGTTGCTCCAAGAATATAGTGGACGAGTCGTTGTGAAAAATCGTTAATTTTAGGAATCACTTCGTCAAGCGTCTGTGATTGGAAAAAAATATCGACATCAGATTTACCGCCTGCGATATCAATCAGTTTTCCGTCAATGCTGATTCTGCTGCCGATTTTGGTAATGCTTCCCCACACCACGTAATCCGATTTCAATTGTAGGCCAATGCTTTGAACATCCGTCAGATTCAGTTCCTTTGCTCCTGTTTTTTTCAGGGCATCTTGAACAACATCTTTGCGTGAGACTTCAATTTTATCGGAAACAGCGATACGGCTGATGAGCATGTCAACAATTCCTTGACGGACATATTCAATATTTTCAGCGCTATGAAGCGAGAAAGGCAGAACCGTTACCGTGTATTTTTCCTTAGTCCAGGTGGTTCCCACAACAAGCAGGATAGTTATCAGGCAGAGAATAACCGAAATAGTTTTTTTCATATAAATCTCCAAGTTTTAGATGTCATTGCTGAATGATAGCAGTTTCTAGCATTTAAAAAATGATAATTCAAGGCTGTTTTCATTACACAAGGCGTGACACTGTTAAATAATTCTTCACGGAAACTGTATGTCACCGTTTGATCTGTTTGTTCCATAACTTGAATCCCAGTCGGTCTCTTATGTCCCTGCACACTATTTGTCAATCTCAAATGGGGGCTTTATTTCAGACATTTTCTCATTCGCTGTTTTACTTTTACTTGACATTTCAATAGGCTACCGATAGATAGTTAATCCAATTAAGGTCCTTTTGCATAATTAAAGATTAATGGAGTTGCCCTATGAGATCCTATATTGTTATTTCTTCGATGGGACCGGACCGTCCCGGTCTGGCAAAGGATATCGCGGAATTTTTTACAGCACGAGGCATCAACATCGAACGTTCCCGTGGTTGCGTGCTGGGTAATGAATTCGGTATGGTCATTCTGACCTCGGGAAAGACAGACGACATTGAGCGTCTGATCAAAGACCTTGACAGCCTTCGCGAAAAAACAAAATTAGACATCTATGTCCGAAAGACCAAAGCGCCCGGCCATCGCGATGTGCTGCCATCCATTCCTTACAAACTCATCGCCACATCCATTGATCATCCGGGGATAATTCATCAGATCTGTAAATCGCTCCAGACAAGAAAGGTCAATATAGACGACATCTCCACGAATGTGGATAATAATCCGGTTACCGGCGCCAACACCTTTCAGATGGTCTGCTATTTTTCTCTGCCTCCGGCCATCAAGATCATAGACCTTAAGAATGATTTCAATCGCATTAGCGACGAATACAATATCGACATCCGGTTTGATGCGGTCATCAACAAGTAACGCTATGCGAAAACTTAAACAACACACCCGGGAAATTAGCATAAAGCCGATTCTTGAGATTGCCTCGTCTATCGGGCTGGCGGAAAATGATCTGGAATTATATGGCCGTTACAAGGCTAAAGTTCGACTGGAAGCAATAAAGCGATTTGAACGCCGGAAAAACAGTGCCTTGATACTGGTGTCGGCCATGACGCCCACGCCCGCCGGAGAAGGAAAAACAACAGTCTCCATCGGACTGGCTCAGGCGCTGGCAAGAATCGGTAAATCCACTATTGCCGCATTGCGAGAACCATCATTGGGGCCAGTGTTCGGCATCAAAGGTGGAGCAACAGGCGGTGGAAAGTCGCGCGTTCATCCGGTAGATGATATCAATCTGCATTTCACCAATGACTTCCCAGCCGTGGAGAGCGCCCATAACCTGCTTTCCGCTATTCTGGACAATTCCATCTTTCACGGCAATCCTCTGAATATTGATCCACGCAAGATCACCTGGCGTCGTGTCGTGGACATGAACGACCGATCACTGAGGGATATTGTTATCGGTCTGGGAGGCTCCACAAACGGTGTTCCGAGGGAAACCGGGTTTGACATTGTGCCGTCAAGCGAAATCATGGCGATTCTCTGTCTTTCTCGCTCTTATGAAGAGTTAAAAGATAAAATTCATAAGACACTGATAGGATTTACCTACGACGATCAGCCAGTGATTGCCGGCGATCTGAAAGTGGAAGGTGCGGTCACGGCGCTTTTGAAATACGCGCTTTTACCCAATCTGGTGCAGACCACGGAAGGTGTGCCGGCGATTATTCATGGCGGTCCATTTGCCAATATCGCCCAAGGTACCAACAGCATCATAGGCACCGACCTGGCGTTGCGCCTGGCGGATTATGTCGTGACTGAAGCCGGATTTGGTTTTGATCTCGGGGCGGAGAAGTTTTTCGATATTGTAGCGCCATATGGTGATTTAAATCCAAAGATTGTTGTTTTAGTCGCTACGGTCCGCGCGCTGAAATATCATGCAGGCATCGACCGCGAAGACTTAAACGAACCAAATCCACGCGCGGCTGTATTGGGAATGGCGAACCTCCGTAAGCATTATGAAAATATCGATAAATTTAATGTCCCATGTATTATTGCTCTTAACCGCTTCCCCTCCGATACGAACGGAGAAATCGAAGCCGTTGTAAAGGCGGCAGAGGATGAGGGAATGAATATTGCCCCGGCGGAAATCTTCAGTAGGGGAGGCGAGGGTGGTGTTGAGCTGGCCGAGAAGACCGCTGAACTTATTGCCGGAGCAAAAGGAAAATTTCAACCTTTGTATGACTGGAAACAGCCGGTTGAGGATAAAATCTTTAAAATAGCGAGCGAAATATACGGCGCAGTCTCCATCGACTACCAGCCGCAGGCGAGGCGCAATCTCGATCTGATCAAGAAGATTGGCTATGACCATCTACCCGTCTGCATTGCCAAAACCCAGCAATCGCTTTCCGACAATCCAAGTCTTTTGGGACTGCCCAGCGATTTCATCGTTACCGTGCGCGAAATCAAAATTGCCTCCGGCGCGGGCTTTCTAATCCCCATCACCGGCGAAATCCTGCGCATGCCCGGCCTTTCTAAAGTTCCCGCTGCCAATCATATCAACATTGACGACACCGGGAATATCACCGGAATCGTTTAGAGCTCACATTCGCATGAAAATCCATTATAAAATCTTGACAGTATTTTCTTCTTTAATATATGAGTGTTTAGGGAGACAATGAGACAAATGGAAAAAGCAAAACTAACGTATAACGGAATGACTCATGAGATGCCGGTCCTGGTGGGGACTGAAGGGGAAAAGGGAATTGACATATCTAAATTGAGGCAGGAAATGAATTTGATTACCCTGGATGTCGGTTATCAGAATACCGGATCATGCATGTCATCCATCACCTTTATCGACGGTGATCTGGGTATTTTACGATACAGGGGAATTCCCATAGAGGAGCTTGCCGAACATGCCAGCTTTTCCGAAGTAGCCTATCTGCTTATTTACGGCAATCTTCCGAACAAGGCGGAGCAGCAGTTGTTTTCTCAGCGCCTGACTCAGAATTCAATGATTCACGAAGAGATGTTGCGATTCTTTGACGGATTCCCGCCGACCGCCCATCCGATGGCAATTCTGGCTACCATGGTCAACTCCATGTCCGTTTATTACACGGATTATTTCACGGAAGATTTTCAGGCGGATACCTTTGACCTGATGGCCGCATCCCTTATTTCCCGAATACGTACGATCGCCGCCTATTCCTATAAGCATAGCATCGGCCACCCGCATGTTTATCCCAAGCGCGATCTGAAATATGCGTCGAATTTTCTTTATATGATGTTTGACTCTCCGGTGAGTCCCTACGTGCCGGATCCGGACATCGAAAGGGCGCTCTCCACACTGTTGATTTTGCATGCCGATCATGAACAGAATTGCAGCACTTCAACCGTTCGCCTGGTCGGTAGCAGCATGGCCAATCTTTACGCATCGATCTGTGCCGGCATTTGTGCGCTCTGGGGTCCGCTCCACGGCGGCGCGAATCAGAAAGTGATTGAAATGCTCGATGAAATCAATAAAAGCAATCTATCCATAAAGAACTGCATTGATTCGGCCAAAGATAAGAAAAGCAAGTTTCGTCTGTTTGGATTCGGTCATCGTGTTTACAAAAATTATGATCCTCGCGCCAAGATTTTGAAACAATACTGCGAGACGATCTTTAAAAAGTACTATCATGATGATCCGTTGCTTTCCATTGCTATGGAATTGGAAGAAGCTGCTCTGAAAGACGCATTTTTCATTGAGCGGAAGCTTTATCCCAATGTCGATTTTTACAGCGGTATCCTGTACAGGATGATCGGTATTCCGACAAACATGTTCACGGTTATGTTTGCCATAGGTCGTTTACCGGGCATGATTGCGCAGTGGAAGGAAATGCATGATTCCGTGCCGCTCAAGATCGGCCGCCCGAGGCAAATTTACACAGGCAGTAATTTACGTCACTATGTTCCATTGGATGAGCGCTAGCAAAGGATTGCCATTTTGCGGAAAACTTTTTTCTTGACTTTTTTCAGCCATTTGCCTATACACGCCGCAAGCGAGGTAATTTTAGAGATGTTAAAACAATATTTATTTACACAGGCAGTTAACTTTTGTTTTTTTAGCTTTATCGGCTTCAAGGTCTGCCTGAAAGTATCATGACCCGTTACAAGGGAAATGAGCCGTGGGCAGATTAGAATCTGCCCACGGTTTTTTTTTGCCGAAAAAGATAGTTAAAATAACAAACAGGGGGATGGAAAAATGAAAAGATGGAGTATTATTTTGTTAGCAATGTCAGCTTTTATGTTTCTTACCATTGGCCTGACCAACGCCGAGACGAAGGCGATCAAAGTCGGCGCGGCCATCAACCTAACGGGACCCGCATCAAGTTGGGGGCAGTTTCATGAAAAGGGCCAGCGGGATTATTTTCGCTATGTCAACGAAGTTAAGGGCGGTGTTGCCGGCCGCAAAATCGACATGATCACGGTGGATACCGCCTATAAAGTACCTGAAGCACAGGCAGCCGTTCAAAAATTTGTTCTTCAAGATAAGGTGGATATGATTGCCACTTGGGGAGCCGGGGAAGGTCTGGCTGCAAAACCCATCGTTCAGAAATATAAAGTGCCGACGATAAACTATTCCACCAGCTGGGAAATACTGGAAAAGCCCGTTGATTATATGTATCTGCCCTTCGGGAGCTATAAAATGGATTGTCAAGCCGTCCTGGAATATATTAAAGCCATTCATAAGGGCCAAACAACACCGAAAGTCGGCCTGCTGACCTATAACAACGCCTACGGACGTTCGATTCACGCACCCAGCAAAGAATACGCGGCAAAGTTAGGCATCAATCTGGTCGCCATTGAAGAATTCCCGCCAAGAACGGTTGATCTCAACACAGAACTGCTTCGGCTGCAGAAAAAGGGCGCTGAATATATTTTTATCCAGATGCTGCCTTCGGCAATCATTACAGCCTTTAAGAGTGCTGATCGCATTAAGTACAATCCGGTCTTTCTGGGAACATGGACATCCACGGACCCCGATTTCTTCAAGATGGGTAAAGGCTTGATTCGCGATCGTCTGGTCATGCAGTTCCCCGGTGGTTTACCGTCGGATAAATCCAAAGGAATAGGCGTTATGAAAGAATTGTGGAAGCGCTATAAAACAGTCGGTTCATTTGATGCCGCTTATTGGGAAGGCGTCGTAATCGGCATGATCATGGAAAGAGCCTTTATCCGCGCCAATGAAAAGTTCCATGCCATTAATCCGGCAACAATCAACGCTGCGCTGGAATCCATGAAGAATGAAGACTTTGGTGGACTGGTCCCGGCGGTAACATTTACCAAAGACAATCATGAAGGATCATTTACCGCGCGTATGGTCAATGTGAGAGAAGATGGAACCTATATTCCCTTGACAAATTTTTATATTCCCGGAAAAGATAAGATTAAACTCATTAAGAAATAAAGGTTGAGGAGCGGGGATATTGGACAATTGCAATCCAATATCCCCGCCTGAACAAGCGGTGTAAAAGCAGGCGTTGAGGTATTCATGAAAGCATTCCGCAGTCGGCCTTCGATAATGATTAACCGGCCCCAAGAAGATAAAAAGGCTGAATTGGAAATTCGAAATTTACGTCTGAGTTTTGGCGGGGTCATGGCGGTCAAAGATGTTAATCTAAGCGTTCATACCGGCGAATTGATGGCGATAATCGGGCCAAACGGCGCGGGCAAAACCAGTTTACTGAATTGCATCACCGGTTTTTATCATGCCCAGCAGGGGCAGATCATCTTCAACGGGCAGGATATAACGCATTTGCATACGCATCGGCTGGTCGGTGTCGGCATCGGCAGAACTTTCCAGAACATTGAGTTATTTCCCGGCATGACAGTCCTGGCCAATATGACGCTCGCACGTCATATCCACTGCAGTTACAGCTTCTGGCGCTCCTGTCTTTTTTCACCGAAAGTTCGTAAAGAAGAAATAAGGCACCGTGAGATTCTCGAAGAGATTATTGATTTTCTGGAAATGCAACCCATTCGGAAACAGACCGTCGGTTCTCTGCCATACGGCATGATGAAAAGAGTCGAACTGGGCCGGGCACTGGCCCTTGAGCCCCGGCTGCTCATTCTGGACGAACCGTTTGCAGGCATGAACCTTGAAGAAAAAGAAGATATGGTAAGGTTTCTGCTGGAGCTCAACGGACGATGGGGGCTCACGATGATTCTGGTTGAACATGATATGTCCATTGTCATGAGTATTGCCCGGCGCATCATGGTGTTGAATTTCGGTGAAAAGCTGGGGGAGGGCAGCCCCGAGGAAATCAGTGCCAATCCCGAAGTGATCAAAGCGTATCTAGGCGATGCACAGGCCGTAGAATAAAAAGGTTGAACCGTTGGACAAGGCATCCTCACATAAAACGAAAAGACATAATATCACCCTGCCGCAATTACTGGCTCAAAACGCGGAGGTGTATGGCGACACGAAGACAGCGATACGCGAAAAATCCTATGGTATCTGGCAGAAATATACCTGGAATGATTATTTCAGTTATGTGAAGAAAACCGCGGCGGGTTTTGCTGCCCTGAATATGAAACGGGGTGATAATCTTTGCATGATTGTCAATAATTCTCCCGAGTGGCTTTTTTCCGAACTGGCCTCGCATGCTCTGGGTGCAACCACGCTTAATTTATTCACGTCCTCTATCGCCGATGAACTGGCTTTTTCCATTGGTCGCATTGCTTCTCCCCTTGTGGTTGTTCAGGACCAGGAACAAGTCGATAAGCTTCTCGAAGTCAAAGATAGACTGCCGAACATACAAAAAGTGGTTTATATTGATCCAACCGGCATGACCTCCTACGAAAATGATTCCTGGCTAATCAGCTATGCCGGGCTTCTCCTGATCGGCGAAAAATATATTGCGGATCATCCGGGTTATATTGAAGAAGAAATAAACAAAGGACGGCCGCAGGATATCGCTGTTATGATTCAGACCTCCGGCACCACCGGTGTTCCAAAAATAGCCATGCTATCACACCGTAATCTGGCAACGATGGCCGCCCAATGGGTCGAAGCCGCAAACATTCAACCGGAAGAAAACTGGATTTCCATGTCTCCACCCGCCTGGATTGTCGATCAGATGTGGGGCATGGGCGTTGCGCTGAGCAGTGCGATGACGATGAACTTTCCCGAAACCAACGAGACGGTGCTGGAAGATTTCCGGGATATCGGCCCTTCCATGCTCATTACAGCTTCGCGTTTCTGGGAGGATATGGCATCACGTATCCGCGTAAAAATATCCGATGCAAGCTGGATCAAAAGGAAGTTGTTCTACATGGGGGAGAGCGTCGGCAGATCGATTGTGGCGAAAAGATTGCACAAGCAGACCATCGCATGGCCAACAAAAGTGTTGTATCAATTTCTGACTCTGACCGTTTACAATCCTTTGCTGGACCGTTTGGGCTGCTCCCATTTTCACAGCGCGTTCACCGGTGGCCATCCCATCAGTCCGGATGTGATTGGATTTTTCCGGGCCATCGGCCTGAATTTAAAACAGTGCTATGGCCTCACAGAATCCGGCGGCATTTTTCAGATTCAGCCCGATGATGAAGTCAAACTGGAAACCGTTGGTAAGCCCCTGCCATTCACGGAAGTGAAGCTTGCCGATGATCAAGAAGTGCTGGTGAAATCCGAAGCTAATTTTTCCGGATACTACAACGATTACAAATCCACGGAAGCCGCATTTGAAAACGGCTGGCTCAAAACAGGGGATGCGGGTTATATTGATGAAGACGGCCATTTGCTCATTATCGGACGTAAGGAAGATATTATTCGCAACAAAAGCGGCGAAGCTTTTTCACCCGATTTTATTGAAACCCGGCTCAAATTCAGTCCCTATATCAAAGAGGCAGTCACCTTCGGGGAAGCGCGACCCTATATTAGCGCTATAATTAATATTGATTTGGGCAATGTCGGCAACTGGGCGGAAGAAAGAATGATACCCTATACGACCTATATGGATTTATCCCAGCAAAAGGCTGTGGAAGATTTGATTCTAAAGGAAGTCCGACAGGTAAATGAACAACTTCCGGACGTGATGAAGATCAAAAAGTTCGTTCTATTATACAAAATGTTGGATGCGGATGATGACGAATTAACACGTACCGGGAAGGTGCGACGGCGTTTTGTTTATGGCCTTTACATCAAAATCATCGAAGCCATGTACGGCGGATTAAAAAATGTTCCGGTAACGGGAAAAATCCGTTACCGCGACGGACGAGTGGGTGAAATCGAGACCAGTATTAATATTATCAGCGTGGATTAAGGAATCGGATTATGGATTTTTTTCTGCAATTATTAGTCAACGGCGTATGTGTCGGACTGCTTTATGGTATATCCGCGATGGGCTTTGTCATGATCTTCAAGGCATCGAGCGTTCTCAATTTTGCTCACGGCGAACTTCTGGCGCTGGGCGCTTTCTTTTTTCTTTCGCTGGTTACATGGGGAAAACTTCCGATTGCGGCATCATTTTTGCTGACTTTGGCCGGCTGCTTTATCCTTGGATTTCTGATTGAAAAATTTTTCCTGCGGCCGCTCATCGGTGAAAAACTTATTTTTGTTATCATGCTCACTGTAGGATTGTCCGCCATGTTCAAAGGACTTATTCTGCTGATCTGGGGTGGCAATTTGCACACCTATCCCGAATTTCTGCCTCCTTCATTGGAAATTCATTTAGGTTCAATTTATATTGCGCCGGTTTATTCAGCCACACTGGTCATCAGTGTCGTCTTCCTGATTCTCTTCGGCTTGTTTTTCAAAAAATCATCACAGGGGATTTTTATGCGCTCCGTAGCCGATAATCAAAAAGCAGCATTGTCGCTGGGCGTTCATGTACGTCGCGTCTTTGCTCTCTCCTGGGCGATAGCCGCGATGGTGGCCTGCATGAGCGGAATTGTTCTGGGCATCATCAACGGCGTGAATGTTCATGATTTGAGTGCCATCGGGCTGAAAGTGTTCCCCGTAGTCATTTTAGGCGGGCTTGACAGCATCGGCGGTGCGATCATCGGCGGCATTATTATCGGCCTTCTGGAGACATTTACGGGTGGTTACCTTTCGCCATCGCTGCGTGATGTCGTTCCTTATATTGTGCTGGTATTCATTTTAATGGTCAAACCTTATGGACTATTCGGGCTGGTGGAGATTGAAAGAGTTTAGAAAGTAGAAAACATTTATGAAAAAATTATCTTTTCATCCCTGCGGCAATTATCATGAAAACTATGCCCAGGAGTTATCCATCTTTGAGACCTGGTTTGGAAGGGTCTGTCTGGGCATCTTTCTAACCTTACTTTTCAGTGTGGCGCCATTCTTTTTGAGTCCCTATCTTCTCTATATTTTAAACACCATCGGCATTTTGGCCATCGCCGCCATCGGTCTCAATATTCTCATTGGCTATACCGGGCAGATCTCCCTGGGGCATGGTGCGTTCTTCGGCGTCGGCGCCTATGCCGCGGCGATTCTAGCGACACGTCTGGGTGTACCGTTTTATGTCTCTATCCCCGCCGCCGGTCTCATTACCGCCATGGTTGGCATGGTTTTCGGCATTCCATCCGGCAGGCTCAAAGGACTTTATCTGACCATTGCAACACTGGCGGGTCAGTTCATTATCGAATACGTCCTCATTCAGTGGGAAAGCCTAACCAAAGGCACTATGGGCATCACTTTACCGAGCCCAAGTATTCTGGGTTGGAATATTGCGGGGAATAAAGCATTTTTCTTTTTGATCTTTATTTGCCTGGTTTTGATGACCTGGTTTGCCGTCAATATCATGTGCAGCAAATATGGACGGGCTTTTATTGCAATTCGTGACAATGACCGCGCGGCAGAAGGCATGGGCATTCCCATTTTTAAATATAAACTTTTGTCATTTGCCATCAGTTCTTTTTACGCCGGTTTTGCCGGAGCCCTCTGGGCTTACTACATGGTCAGCATCACGACTGAACCATTCAATCTGGGGCTTTCAGTTGAATTCATTGCTATGGTTATTATCGGCGGTATGGGTAATATTCCCGGCGCGATTTTCGGTGCGACGTTTATTACCATCCTGAATGAGGCTTTAAGATACACGACCGGTATTCTGATGAATGTCAGCGCGATCAGTAGTATGGGATTGAATATGGCGCCGCTGCGCGAGTTCGTTTTCGGTCTGGCCATTGTCTTGTTTATTTTATTGGAACCGAAAGGTATTGCGGAGCTCTGGCGTATCTTACGTTCAAATTTCCGGCTCTGGCCGTTTTCGTATTAGAAAATTAGCATTTGCTATTTTTATAAGCAAATGCGTAAATTTTCTTATCCCGCATAGCGGGGTTAGGGTAACTTATGGGAGACATTCTTTTACAACTTAATAACATTTCCGTTGTCTATTCCAACGTCATTCAGGTGCTCAAAGGTGTATCGCTGACCGTGGAAAGAGGGCATATCGTATCGCTACTGGGCAGTAACGGCGCGGGGAAAACCACCACGCTCAAGGCGATTTCGGGTCTCCTGAAACCGGAAAACGGTGAAGTGACGGACGGCGATATCATTTGTAATGGTGTGAATATTCAGAACCAGGCCCCGGAATTTATTACCCGTCAAGGCATTATCCAGGTATTGGAGGGTCGTCAGCCTTTTAAGTATCTGACGATTGAAGAAAATCTGCGTGTGGGAACGGCAACAAGGCCTGGCAAACCTTACAAACAGGATCTGGAACTGGTTTACCATTATTTCCCGGCACTCGTGCAGAGAAGAAAAGCACTGGCTGGTTATTGTAGCGGCGGAGAGTTGCAGATGCTGGTTATCGGTAGGGCTTTAATGGCGCATCCGCAACTGCTGATGCTGGACGAACCCTCGCTGGGACTAGCGCCGCTGGTTGTGCAGGAAATATTCCGCATCATCAAGAAGATCAACGAAGAACACGCCACAACCATTGTGCTGGTGGAGCAAAACGCCAACATGGCACTGCAGGTAGCGCATTACGGTTACGTCATGGAGAATGGAAAGATTGTCATGGAAGGCACCTCGAAAGAATTATCCGACAATCCGGATGTCAAGGAATTTTATCTGGGTATGGCTGCATCGGGCATCGCCAAATCCTACAAAGATGTCAAAGCCTACCGCCGCCGCAAACGCTGGCTGTAAAAGGGGAATCTATGAAAAAGTATTTTGATGGTAGAGAAACATCCTCAATAAAGGAACGCAAGAAAATGCAGGACCAGGCGCTTTCCGCCATGATCAAGCAAGGCTATAAAAAATCTGCTCGCCTGAAAAAAATCTTCGATACGATCAAAATCAATCCCACAAAAATAAAAACAATGGAAGACCTGGAGATTTTACCGGTCACATCACGGGAAAAACTGGTGGAAATGGAAATGCAGCATCTGCCATATGCGGGGCTGGAAAATTCTTCCATTGCAATTGATCGCATTTTTACCTCTCCGGGACCGGTTTATGAACCACATCTTTCAGAAACCGATTATCTATGGGCGAGAGCCTTTTTTGCCGCGGGTATCGGACCGAAAGATATTGCCCTCAATGCCTTCTCCTATCATCTCGTAGCGGCTGGACTTACATTTCACAATGGTTTGCGCAAAGTTGGGGCGACCGTTGTTCCCTCCGGAACATCGTCATCGCAGATTCAGGTGCAATTGATCAAGGATTTGAAAGTGACAGCATACATCGGCACGCCAAGTTTCCTGATGTCGATCATCACAAAAGCTCAGGAGATGGGTTTTAATTTCAAAAAAGATTTCCGGGTAAAAAAAGCCTGTTTTGCTGCCGAGCCATTGCTGCCGTCATTAAGACAGACCTTTGAAAAAGAATATGGCATCGACACCTATCAAATGTATGGAGCAACCGAGGTGGGTGATGTGGCTTATGAATGTTCGCAGAAATCCGGCTGGCATATCTGCGAGGAAACGATTGTGGAAATTGTTGACCCGGCAACGGGCAAAAATATTGCACCGGGTGAACTGGGCGAAGTGGTGGTAACCCGTCTCAACGATATTTTCTTCCTATTGCGTTTTGGCACAGGTGATTTATCGCGGCTGATCACCCAAAAATGTCCCTGTGGCAGAACGTCTTATCGACTGGCGGGCATTGCGGGCAGGGTAGGCGACGCGGTAAAAGTCCGGGGACTGTTTATAGCCCCTAGCCAACTCAAGCTGCTTTCCGGTAAATTTGAAGGTATCCCGCTTCAGGCCGTTGTCGGTCGCAAAGGCCATGAAGATGTTCTAACGTTGCACATTGAGAAGTCAAATAAACAAATTGGAACAAATACATGGGAGAATAACTTCAAGAAGTTATTTAAGGAAATATGTACGGTCAAAATCGATGATATTCAATATGTGGAAGCCGGTACGATGACTCCTGATCGAAAGTTGATTATTGACGAACGTCAGTGGTAGGCCAAGGCATCTTTTATAGAACTCCAGATAAAGCTGTCCCCATCCGAGGGGAAAAGGCACTAAACAGGGCCGCTTTGATCGCATTGTTAACGTTTAGTTTTTTTATGCCAGAATGGCGGCGTCTTTCATTTTTAATTGGATATCGGATGAACCGTTCCAGTAATTAATTTGTGGAGAGAAAACGACATCCAGATTTGCTCCGTTAATGGCGCCGAGATATTTACCCATGCCAAACCAGATGGCGTTCACCGATGCGCCATTGGATGTCAGGCGCATTTTAAGATGATTGTTCCCGACAACCGCTGGTGAAGATACCTTGATATTACGTGCACAAAGGATCGGTTCGGGATTTTCACAGCCGAAGGGTGCAAGCCTTGTTATCTGATTAATCAAGTCGAGATTAATATCCTGAAGATGACATTCCGCGTCAATATAAGTCTGAGAAACCATGTCCGAAGATTGAACCGAATTCCGGATAATTTCATCGAGCATGCAGGCAAATTCGTCAATATCGTCCTCTTTAATTGAAATTCCCGCTGCACGGTAGTGACCGCCGTAAGATAATAACAGCGATGCGCACTGCTGTAGTCCTTTGTGCATATTAAAATCAGAGACACTTCGACCGGAACCTTTACCCACACCGTCTTTAAGACTGATGACAAATGTCGGACGGCTGAAAAGATCCACCAGACGCGAAGCCACAATGCCTACCACGCCGGGATGCCATTTTTCGGAAGAAAAGACCAACGCGTTCATATTTTCCAGATCGGGATTTTTTCCTAACTGACCGAGGATTTCGTTGAGGATATCTTTTTCCATAGCCTGACGTCGCCGGTTATACAAATCGAGTTTTTCTGCCAGTGGTCGTGCCTCATCCATATCTTCAGAAAGTAGCAGTTCAACCGCGTCCAGCGGAGAGGCGATTCTGCCTGCGGCATTAATGCGGGGAATCAGGCAAAAAGAGGCCTTGAAAGAATCAATAAGTTGTCCATCAATACCACTAACTTCCTTGAGTGCACGGATTCCGGGCCGTTTACCTTCTGTAATTAATTCCAGACCGATTTTTGCGAATATCCGATTTTCACCGACGAGTGGCGCAATATCACCGATCGTGCCCAAGGCTACAACATCCAGATATTCTTTCAAGTTGGGATATTGTCCATTCTTCCAGAAGTTTTCTTTGCGCAGAGAACCCCTAAGCGCAATAAGAAAATTGAAAGCGATCCCCACGCCGGCCAGATGTTTAAAGGGAAAGAAACAATCGGATCGGTTGGGATTAATGCAGGCGACCGCCTGAGGAAGCTGATCGGCTATTTCATGATGATCGAGCACAATCGTGTCGATGCCAATAGACTGCGCATACGCGATTTGTTCGATATCGGAAATACCGCAATCCACTGTTATGATCAGTTTAATATTCCTGCTTTTAAACTGGTCGATAACCGGGATTTTCAGTCCATAGCCTTCCTGAACTCTGTCAGGAATGTAATAAGATACGTGCCCGGTCAGTTCTTTAATAAATTTATAAAGAATGACTACAGCGGTGATGCCGTCCGCATCATAATCGCCATAGATAACGATTTCTTCGCCGGCATAAATAGCTTTTATCAACCTACCGACCCCCTTCTTCATATCTCGCATCAGAAAAGGGCTGTGCAGATCATTGAGTGAAGGGTGCAGATAGCGATGCGCATCTTCAAGGCTGGCAACATTCCGGTTCAATAACAATTGCGAAATGATCCGGTGGATGCCGAATTCCTTCGCCAGCGATTCTTCTATATTTTGATGGCCGGAATCTTTAGTTTTCCATTGTGTTACCGGCAGACGTCCTTCTTCAGTCATTCGTTCTTCTTTAATTTTATTTTTCAAGAGCATCATATCAGTGACAAATCTTATGTCAAGTCTTCATTGATGATCTTGATCTTTAAAAGAATAAATGATAATTCCTAAAAAACTATGATTAGAAAATGGTTTAGATTAAAAACAAGCGATATCAAGCTTGTCCAGTTTATTCTTGAAGGATATGAGGGGCTGGTTACTATTTCCACGATCGACCCTAAAGATGCAATTATTCAGATTTTAATCATACCGGATTTTCTGGAAGACGTGGAAGGCATTCTGGATTATTTAAAAGACCGGTTTACAATAGAAGAAATACCGTCCGATAATCATCGGGTACTCCTATGTTAATGTTAACCCACACCTATTTATTGCAGCAAATCATGAGTGCTTCCCAGATCAAAAAAAGCGATCCTGACATTTACATCTACAATATCGCTCCAGATTTGTTGACGATTCATCCCGATATCAATGCCAACCAGACGCATTCCATTAAAAGATTTATCGAGGCACCTTCGGATCATAAACGTACGGCTTACGTTATGTTTCATCTGCTGGTGGATGATCTGGCGCATTACGGCAACATCTCGATACAATGTCAGGAAGGGTTTGATCCACATTCCTCAGGCTATACCTACCTTAAAGGAAGTCATCTTATCAATCCTATTATTGATTTATATAAAATCATCGATAAGGACATATCCTATAATGACGCAGCCTACTGCTCTCATTTGATTATTGAAATGATTTATGACCTGGTGATTTTGTCACACATTCATAGGGATGGGTCGATTGACCTTATAGAAGAAGCAATTCATTTTACATTCGACAGGAGAGAAAAAGAATTTTGCTCAGACATTTCCTGGCTCTACGGGATTGAAAAAAGCGATGTGCGGGAAGTACTGAAAAATGCGGTGTCCTATATTACGAAAGAAAGATTGGATCGGTTCATGAATATCGAAGGCCGAATTCGTCTTTTTACGGACAAATTCGGCCTGAGAAATAGTAATTCAATGTTTGCCGAAGCGATTCAAGCCCTGTTTCAAGATGCTTTGAGTTCCATCGAAAATGAAGATTTTCTGCAACAGACTGCTGTGACCATCAAGAATTGCGGTTGGCTTCCAACGGATTAGCTTGCTTTTTTAACAAAACCGGAACGGATGCAACGCGTGCAGGCTTTCACTCTCTTCACTGCTCCCGTTTTTTCATCAACACACCGTAATTTCTGCAAATTCGGACGCCAGATGACTTTACTCTTATTGTTAGCGTGACTGACATTATTGCCGACTGCCGGCTTTTTCCCACATACTTCACAAATACGAGACATAAAATAAAGCTCCTTCTGAAAATGTGCGTCGTTACTAAGCTATAATAGGTTATTTTGCAAGCATTTTTTTAATTCGTCATCTGCGTCGGCTGTCCCGTTGTTTCCAGCACTCTAAGCCAGACATTACCTTTTGGATCAATGTGTCTGCCGGTAATTGCGGCAGACAAGGGCAGATGAACATATTCGTCTTTTCGCAGCGCTACCAGCAGGCCTGTTTTCCCGGCCATCGCTGCGTGAACAGAGTATTGACCCAGAGAACTACAATAAATACTGTCTGAGGCGTTGGCTGGAACTGATCGAATCTGGTAACTGGGCTCAATATATTTTAAATTGATTTCCAGGTTAACCTTATGGAAATGCTCTTCAATAGCATTTTTTAGAAACAAGCCGATGTCATGCAGACGGATGTTTCCCGATGCGTCGGTTTTTCGTTCAGTGGCATCCTGCATCATCAGATTCTGACCTGCGCCTTCCGCCACCAGAACCACCGCGTGACCCCTTGCTTTCATTCGCTTCTCCAGCGCTTTCAGAAAACCTTTTTCGCCATCCAGGTCAAATGGCACTTCGGGAATCAGGACAAAGTTGGCATCGCCCTGGGCTAGAGCCGTGGTTCCTGTGATATAGCCGGACAAACGTCCCATGATTTTTACCAGGCCGATGCCGTTATAAGCACCTTTGGCCTCCACATGCGCACTGTGAACAGCTTGTACCGTTTTTTCGATGGCCGTGTCAAACCCGAACGATTTTTCAATCAGGTTGAGATCGTTATCGATGGTTTTAGGAATACCGATCACAGCAATGGTGGCATTTCTGGCGGTGATTTCCGCCGTTAGTTTTTCCGCTGCCCGCATGGTTCCGTCTCCACCTACACAAAAGAGGATGTTGACCTTTAAATTCTCGAGATAATCCACCATAACTGAAGTATCCTGCGGCCCGCGGGAAGATGAAAGGATACTACCGCCGATATGCGTAATGTCTTTGACATACTCCGGTGTCAAATGGATGGGCTTGTCGCCAAAGGCCGGATTCAGTCCGCGTAGTCCGTATTTAATTCCTAGAATTCTTTTTACGCCGTAACGGTAAAACAAGGTCATAGTTACTGAACGGATTACGTCGTTGATGCCGGGGCATAGTCCGCCGCAAGTGACAATAGCTGCCTTTGTGTGGGCAGGATCAAAAAAAATCTTTTTCCGTGGACCTGCCGGTTCCACCGAGATAGGCCGACCCATGGAATCGAGGATTTCAGAATAATTGTTCAAACGCGTATTGAACAAAATCCGGTCATCATCCGATGTGAAACCGCTGAGGTTTAGAGGAGAATTGATTTGGCAGCGGCCCAGATTTGGAATCGTAAAATCAGGTGTCATGGAATCATTTCCTTTTTTTCATTACTTGTAGCGCAGCGTTTTTACCGGAGATGATCTCCGCATCAAAACCGGCATCGGACAATAAAGATGCACCCGTCAGGAAAACATTATCGAACCGTGTCTTATTGCTTTTGGCAGCAAACGAAGTGAAAAAGGCGTTGCGCACCTTATATTTTGGACTGAGAACTTTACGATAGTCCAACGAAATATCAATTGATTTATCAATATCGAATAGCTCAATATTTTCCTTTAAAAAGGGAAGAAGTACCTCAAGTCTTTCCAAAATAGAGGTGGCCTCCTGTTTGAGAGCAGCTACCGTCCAGTTTGCTTCAATATCCGGGAGGTAAACCGTGGCCGTAAGCGATGTCTTTGCGTAAGCGAGACTTTTGTCTCTTTCCGGAAGACTTATTTCCAGAATAATCAAATTATTGTCGTAGATATCCTTGGTTGTATCCGTGACGACGGCAATATGACGGGACATCTGCTCCGGCAGGCATTTTTCTGCGATGCCCATAAAAATCGTAAAAGGGTAATAAGAGATTTTTGCCGGACGAAGCCAATCTGAAAAATTGATATGTCGATGGCTGCCCCGGATCATGTCTAGCTTATCCGATTTTGTGCTGATAATCAGATTAAGACCGGATACTTTGGATGTTGCGTTGTCCGGCGCTTTAATCTCCAGATCGATTGTTTTATTTCTGGTGAGAGATAATATTTGATGGTTGTTGAGCAATAAACCTTTGTTCGTTTCCAGTTTTTCGACCAGTGCGTTGAATAAAAATTGTTTCCCCTGCGGAAAATAAGAAACGCCGCGCAACGGCGTGCTATATTGAAAAGCTGACGCAAAAGAAAACAAATCATCATGATTGAGGGAAAGCATTGCCTGTTGTGCTTCCCATACTTTTTCCAGAGACTCATCCTGCGACAGAATTTTATCAAAATTGGCAGCACCAAATTTATATCGAAAAATGAAGGGAAATATTTTCAGGTATGAGAAATATTCTTTCAGCGTCTGCGGCTGAATATGCGGATGTTCGGTTATCCATTCCTGAAAAATGGACGAGGTATCCGTAGCCATATTATAAAACGCACTGATGTCCGTCTCCCAATGGGGAAATTCCCGGGCGAGTTCGGACTTAAGTGCGCCCAGACCATTGCAGAAATCAATGCGATGGTCAGGAAGGATAACCTGAAACGCGGGGTTGATGGACGTCGAATGAGTTTCAGGAATCGCAATGCCCAATTCAGTCAGTATGGACAAACCCGGTTGATCGAGCCCCAGACCCGAAAGCGGTGTGCAGTCGATATTGAAAACAAAATCACCGATTAACTGTAACCCGCCCAATCCGCTCTCGGCGATCAATAGGGTATGGAGGCCATTTTGGCCGGCGTAGGCAGCCGAGACATGAGAGGAAAGATCATCACCTATGACAATCAGATCATACATGAACTACTATTTGCCTCCAAAACAGGTTGATCAAAAAAGTCTGCTAACGTTCGAGTGGTGGATTGTGAATCGCCACATGATCAGGATTTCTGAAGTTCTTGATTTCTACATGACGGCCGTTTTTAATGATGCGGCCTTCCGCAAAATAACGGATGGCCTGAGGATAAATTTTGTGTTCTTCTTTTAATATTCTGTTCGCCAATGTCTCCGCATTATCGTCAGGGAGCACCGGCACAACCGCCTGAATAATAATAGGACCGGTATCGACGCCTTCATCGACAAAATGAACGGTACAACCGGAAAATTTGACGCCGTAGTCTATTGCTTTCTGCTGCACATGCGTACCGGGAAAAGCGGGAAGCAGGGCAGGGTGAATGTTGATAATTTTCTGTTCAAAAGTATGCAGAAAAGTCCCCGTGAGAATACGCATAAATCCGGCCAGAACGATTAAATCAACGCAGGCGTTTTGCAGAATGCGGATCAATTCAAGATCAAAATCTTCCCGATTTAAAAAATTCTGATGCTTTAAAACCGCGCAGGGGATGCCGTGCTTTTTAGCCCTTGTTAGGCCATATGCTTCCGGATTGTTGCTCACGACGATTTTAATCTGAGCAGGTAGCGTTCCCTTTTCAATATGATCAATGATGGACTGAAGATTGGAGCCGCTGCCTGAAATTAAAACGCCCAATTTTAGAAGTTCAGCCATAGCCCCGCCGTTAAATATCGGTAAAACAAACGGAAGCCTGATTCACTTCCTTTTTCTCAACCACGCCAATCAGGTAAGCCTTCTCTCCCAGCATGCTCAGACGGTTGAGAATTTCCTGAGAGTCTTTTTCCGAAACGATCATCATCATGCCGATGCCCATGTTGAAAACCCGGAACATTTCTTTTTCTTCGACATGACCGATATCCTGAATGACGGAAAAAATCGGCGGAATTTCCCAACTGTTGCTGGTAATGACGCAGCGGCAGACATCAGGAATAATGCGCGGTATATTGTCATAAAAACCGCCGCCGGTGATATGAACCAATCCTTTGATATTGAAGTTTTTGAAAATATTTAAAAGAGATTTGACGTAAATGCGGGTCGGCTCCAATAGTTCCAGTCCGATTGTTCTGGAAAGTTCCGGCACGGAATCATGCACAGACAGTTTACCCTTTTCCAGGAGCACCTTACGGGCCAGTGAAAAACCATTGCTGTGCAGACCGCTCGACGCTATGCCGATGACGCGATCATTAATGCTGATGGCAGAGCCGTCGATCATTTTATCCGATTCCACCACACCCACACAAAATCCAGCCAGATCATAATCACCTGATTGATAGAATCCGGGCATTTCCGCCGTTTCACCGCCCAATAGTGTGCAGCCGGCCTGCTTGCAGCCCTGAACAATTCCATCGACAATTTGCACACTCTTTTCCAGTTCGATTTTGCCTGTAGCCAAGTAATCCAGAAAGAATAACGGCTCTGCTCCCTGAACAATCACGTCATTAACCGACATGGCGACCAGATCGATGCCGATGGTGTCGTGTTTGTCCATCAGATGTGCGATTTTGAGTTTTGTGCCTACCCCATCGGTGGAAGAAACCAAAATAGGATTTTTCATTTTGGCTGTATCAAAACGAAATAATCCTCCAAAACCGCCGATGCCGGAAATCACTTCCTTGCGGGCCGTCGTTTTAATCAAAGGTTTGATGCGCTCGACAAATGCGTTGGCGGTATCAATATTAACGCCTGCATCTTGATAAGTTGATATTGTGGACTCGTCGGATTTTGTTGCCATAACACTCCATGAATTGAGAGAAATTACACAAGTTAACTTTTAATGGAGATTACCTAACGTAAATCAGCATTTGTGTCAATCATTGACTTGTGTAAATAAAAATTATTTGTTAAAAAAAGAAACAATTATCACACAATCAATTGTTTTGACCTTAGATATTCCGGAGATTTGAATGGAGTCGTTTAAGAAGAATCTACAGAAAATCGAACAGCCTTTGAAATTTGCCGCCAGAGATGACTTCAAAAATCTACCCCACATCAAAGATTTGGGAAAATCCCTGTCTGCCTTGATTGCTCAGCAGATCTCTTCCATCCCACCGGGCGCTAAAAATATTTTTGAACCCCCGCTTGGGAATATATTGCATATTTTTTCGGATTACGACGCACAGGATATAACCGTTAAAAAATCAAAAATTTCAGAGGCAGCCCTCATTCTCGAACGATTAATAAACGCTGTCGATTTATTTGACGCACGCAAGCCTGTCTCGCCACATCTGGAAGAGCAAATCGCCGAAAGAATCAACGATCTGAGAACGTCCCGTGAAAAACTTGCCGTGCCGGTGCAATTTCTTAAAGGTGTGGGACCTAAAATGGCCATGCGATTTTCGGCCAAGAAGATCAATACCGTTGAGGATTTGCTTTATTTTCTTCCCCGCACCTATGAAGACCGCCGGGAAATCCGCAAAATTAACAAGCTGGAAATCGGGAAAATTCAGACCATCATGGCAACCGTTATTCTGACGGAATTTCGCTACTACGGCAAAAGAAGAATTCTGGAAGTCACCGTCAGCGATAATACGGCCACGCTGACCGCCAAATGGTTTAAAGGACAGATGTCTTATCTTACGGGCGTCTTTAAAAAAGGAACCCGGCTAATTTTTACAGGCAATGTAACCCCCAACTCTGCCGGCAAATCCATGATTCATCCTGACTATGAAATTCTGGAAGAAGAGGACGAAGAAAATCTCCTGAACTTCAAACGTATTGTGCCCGTGTATTCAGAAACGGAAGGCCTGCACCAGAAATACATCCGTAAAGTCATGTATGCCGCTCTGGAAAATTATTCGCGCTACGTTGCATCGCCGATCCCGATAGAAATCTGCCGTAAGCGAAACCTGCAAAATATCCACGAGGCGCTCCTGTCTGTTCACTTTCCCGGAAATGACGCGATGCTGCAACCTTTAATGGACGCCCGTTCCGAGTCACACCGCCGTCTGATCTATGACGAGTTTTTCTTTTTTCAACTGGGTATGGCCATCAAAAAATCCGGCCGTGTTCTGGATGAAGGCATTGCGTTTTCAATTGATGGAAATCTACGTGAGAAATTTTATGCCTCACTACCGTTTAAGTTAACCGGCGCCCAGGAAAGGGTTATTTCTGAAATTCAGCAGGATCTGAAAGCAGTAAGCCCCATGAACCGACTTTTGCAAGGCGATGTAGGGAGCGGAAAAACACTGGTAGCCATGTCGGCCATGATTACCATCTGCGAAAATGGTTATCAGTCGGCATTGATGGCGCCCACGGAAATTTTAGCCAAACAGCACTATGCAACGCTGTCCGCGTGGGCCGAACCCATCGGTCTGCGTGTTGTTTTACTGACAGGGGGCATGAATGCTGCCGTCCGCGCGGAGACGCTGGAATTAATCAAATCAGGCGAAGCCAACATCGTCATCGGCACACATGCCCTGATTCAGGAGGATGTTGATTTTAAAAAGTTGGGCTTGGTTGTCATCGACGAGCAGCACCGCTTCGGTGTTATGCAGCGGGCGAACCTGCGCAACAAAGGCATCCATGCCGACGTTCTGGTCATGACGGCTACACCCATTCCGAGGACACTCGCCATGACCGTTTATGGCGATCTGGATGTTTCCGTAATCGATGAAATGCCGCCCGGCAAAAAACCGGTGCGTACGATTTTAATGGGCGAAAGCAAGAGACAAGCCGTTTACGACGCCATTCGTAAGGAAATCGTTAAAGGCCATCAGGTATTCATTGTTTATCCACTGGTGGAACAGTCGGAAAATCTGGATTTGAAAGACGCGACGAAAATGGCCGAGCATCTGCAGAAAGATATTTTTCCCGATGATCGGGTAGGGCTGATCCATGGCAAGATGAAGGATAAAGAAAAAGACGCGGTCATGCGAGAATTTTTGGACAATCAAATTTCCATTTTGGTTGCGACTACGGTAATCGAAGTCGGCATCGACGTGCCGCGCGCGTCGCTGATGGTGATTGAACATGCGGAGCGTTTCGGCTTGTCGCAACTGCATCAACTGCGCGGACGTGTGGGGCGGCGTGACATTCCGTCGAGTTGTATCCTGCTTGCCGATTATAAAGTATCAGCGGATGCACGCAAGCGACTTAAAGTTATGGAAAAAACTACAGACGGATTCCTGCTTGCGGAAGAAGATTTAGCTATTCGAGGCCCCGGAGATTTTCTGGGAACGCGCCAATCGGGACTGCCTGATTTCCGCATCGCCAGTATCATCCGTGACGCCCGCATCTTAAATGACGCCAAGGAAGATGCTTTTGCGCTGGCCGCCCGTGATCCGCTTCTCGATAAACCTGAACATGCAATCTTAAAAGAAGCACTGATCACCAGATGGCAGGGGAAACTTGACCTGGCAAGGACGGGTTGAAGAGAAAGCTAAACAGTATACAGCGTACCTGTGCCAATATGCCATTCTGACGCAGATGATGGAACGTGATAAACTCATACCGCCGGTCAATGAACTCCGCGTGCTCCCTAGAATCAGACGCTTTATGCCAGGTCGAAAGATAAGACCAAACAGCGTGACTTGAGCAAACTTCGCGAAAAGGGACTTGTCTTGCCGGGAAGGCATGAGATCAAAATGAAAAAAGCGTAACATTATGGGCCATGAGCCATAGGCTATCCACGATCAACTAGATACCTTTTATTCTTGCAAATTATTTAAGAAGTTTAAGTATAACGGGCAAATAAAAAACTAGCTTACTGGAGAGCATAAACATGTCAGGACAATATAGACCTAGACCTTCCGCTGCTTGGTATTACGGCACGAGAGGTGAGTTTCTTGCAATGTCAAGGGATGCGATCACAAACCAATTGGCCGGACGTGCTGCTGATGAAAGCTTACAGATTGAATCTGCACAAAATGAAGAGTGGCGACGAAGCGTCGATATTCTTCAGAAAAGCCTGGATGAGCGTATTCCTATTCTTAGGGAAGCTCTCATGGCTCCAGGCTGCGAGTTGATCCGGGATGTCATTCTTGAATTTGATTTTCATAGGCGCGGATTGCGGATGGACTGTTTATTGCTGGCCGACGGAGCGTTATTTGTTATTGAATTCAAACGTTCACAAATCCAACGTGCAGATCGCGATCAAGTGATGAACTATGCAGTCAATCTTCTTGAATTTCATCGGGTCACGCAGGAATGGTGCGGAGATAATGGCGCAATCGTTGTGCCAATAATTGTTCTGACAGATGGGCGAATTTCGTCAGCTGTAACATGGACAAAGCTAGCTGGCCATAGCTGGCCTGCTTTGGCATATAAGCCTTTAGAATGTGACAGGAACAGTCTACAGGAATCTCTTCGGATGGGTTTAAAGCATCGTAGATCGAGTGTGGCTGTTTCGTTGACGGAGTGGATCAACTCTCCGTTTAGGCCTTCCTCCTCTATTTTGGATGCAACGCTTTCGCTCTATGGAAACCACGATGTTGTTGCTATTCAAGAACACGCAGCGCCAAAAGCCGCGATTGATGCCAGTATTAAAGAGATCCGTGAACACATTGAGTCAGCTTTAAAGGATGGAAAATATCACATTGTGTTCCTATCAGGCGCGCCCGGTTCAGGAAAAACGCTGGTTGGGCTTGATATTGTTATGCGAGGTGCAAGCACTGGCGGTTCAGTTTTTGTTACCGGCAATGCACCACTTGTCGAGGTGTTGAATAAGGCGCTCGGTAACTCCTATCGTACTCAAGGCCAACGATCAGAAACATGGGCACCAACAGGTTACCGCCGGTTAGATGCACGGTTTGTATCAGCAGCGGCAAGTTTTAAGATTGTCAAAGCTCACAATTTTTTAGGGAACCGTGGTACTCCTGATCATCAAGAGGATGGTCGTGTGATGGTGTTTGATGAGGCACAACGGACTTACGAAAAAGGCCGAATGGTGCTGAGAGAAAAACTCACAGATCATGAAGCTGATCTCATCCTTTCTGCGCAACGAAAAGCTTATCCTAAAGGTGGTTCTGTTGTTGTTGCGCTTATTGGCCACAACCAAGCAATCAATAGTGGTGAACTCGGTATTATTGCATGGCTGGCAGCCGCTGATCGCAATGGTTGGACATTCTCAATTTCGGACAAAACGCTTGACATGGCAGAGTTACGAGATTGTGAGAAATGGAAGACACATCGAGGTCGCTTGCCACTACAAAACGGTCATCTTCATCAGTCAATGCGATACTACCGTAACGCCAAAGTTGAGGAATGGAGTAGCGCAGTACTTGATGGGGACGTTTACGTGGCACAATCTTTGGCGAAAACTCTAGCGAAAAACAAGAATACAATATGGGTAACACGAAGTCTTGAATCTGCGCGCAAATGGGCCAAGTTTATGACTGTCGGTGGTCAGAGGTCAGGGCTTATTGCGTCTAGTCAAGCAAGACGTTTGGCCGCCGAAGGTTTGTTTGTGGATTACAAGCCTGATATTGCAACATGGATGTTAGCACCGAGTACAGATATCCGTTCATCAAATGCATTGGAAACAGTTCAAAATCAATATTACATTCAAGGACTGGAGTTGGACTACTGCGTTGTCTGTTGGGATGCCGACCTACGCCGCGAGAATGAAAAGTGGATTGCGTACAAATTGTCTGGTTCTGATTGGCAGAAAGACAAACTTCTTGACGTAGCTAAGAACGGCTACCGCGTTCTGCTTACGAGGGCTCGCAAAGGAATGATTATTTTTGTCCCTACAGGTGACCGTTCAGGCGAAGATAAAACACGCAATGTTGAATTCTACGATGGGGTCTGGAAATTCTTAAAAGATTGCGGGGCAATGGAACTTGAAAATGTTTGATATAATAGGACTAATTAATTGACTTCATCACGTTGTCATTGCGTGTATGTCAACAAGGCATACGAAGTGTATGCTTGGGTGAATAAGCCGGACGATGGCAAGAAAATAAATAGCGGAAAGTCCGTGGGTGTCCACGGCCACGGGTGAAGTGACTGATGGCTTACGATAAGGGCTTGGCTCAGAGAGTCCGTGAGGTGTTGGAAGAAGAGCCGGGTTTTGATGAGAAGAAAATGTTCGGCGGATTATGCTTTTTGCTTTTCGGCAACATGGTCTGCGGCATTATCAGTGAAGACCTGATTGTGCGCGTTGGCGCTGATAAATACGAAGAGATGCTTAAGATGCCTCATACCAGAAAGTTTGATCTCACAGGTAAACCGCTCAAAGGCTGGGTGATGGTTTTAGCCAAAGCGTTGGACGATGACGATGCATTAAATGACTGGTTGCAAAGAGCCGTATCCTTTGTCCACACACTGCCGCATAAATAATCTGAAGATGTAAATGATTTGGGCATGATTAAATCCATAACACTTTAGGTTTGCTATGGGGTCTTGACAATACAAGGCTTGTATCTATACTCTAATGCAAAAATAATCATTGGTAAGGTGGAATCATGTCATTTGTCAGACCGGAAATTATCAGACCCCCCAGCGAGCATGCCAGTTATTATCTCCCTTTAACATCGGGATGCTCGAACAATTCATGTACCTTCTGCAACTTTTCATTTTCGAATCTCGGTATCCGCGATCTCGAGGACGTCAAACAGGAAATTGATGCCATGTCCGTTTATGTAAATTCCCGCATGGTGATGCCGGGGCAGCCCCGGATTGTTTACTACATATTGCAGGAGTGGGACGGCAGGAAAGTCTTTCTACAGGATGGCGATGCCCTGGTCTATCCGTATCCCAAATTGCTTGAGGCTTTGCAGTATCTTAACCAAAAATTCCCCAACATTCAGCGTATTGCCAGCTACGCCACGCCGCATGACATTCTCCGGCGCACAGTTGCGGAATTGAAGGCGCTGAAAGAGCAGAAGCTCGGCATTCTGTATGTGGGAGTAGAAAGCGGCGATGACGAAATACTGCGGAGGATTCAGAAAAACGCCACCCACGATCAAATGGTGGAAGCTGCCGGAAAAGTGAAGGAAGCCGGCATCCTGCTCTCTGCTACGGTTATCCTCGGGCTTGGCGGAGTCAAAGGTAGTGCAAAGCATGTATCGGAGACAGCCAGAGTTCTGACGGAAATGGATCCGGACTATGCAGGAGCACTGACTTTGACATTAATTCCCGGAACGGCGCTTTATAAGGAATGGGAGCAAGGCGAGTTTGAGCTGATCACGCCGTTTGATTCTTTGCGGGAGCTGAAAGGGCTTGTCGAGAATTCAAATTTCACCAACTGTTTTTTCAGCTCCATGCATGCGTCAAATTACTTTGCGATCCGGGGTTCGATGCCAAAAGACAGGGATAAAATTCTCAAACAGTTGAATGCCTTATTGTCCCGGAAAGATCCCCACATGCTGCGTCCGGAATATATGCGAGGGCTTTAGGGAATAGCGGATGGTGAATAGTTTTTAGATGATCAGGCCATTAGGATATGAATTACATCATTGCAACTGAGAGCGTAAACAAATGAGAATCGCAATCGTTGGTATCGGCGGGGTAGGGGGATATTTTGGAGGTAAACTGGCTAGAGCGTATGCAGGCTCCGAACATCATGAGATCATTTTTATCGCCCGGGGTGAGCATCTCCGGGCCATCCAGCAAAACGGATTACAACTATTCACGAAGGAAGGCAATTATGTCGCCTGGCCGAATATCGCCACGGATAAATCAGCCATAGCCGGCATATTCGATCTGGTTTTCTTTTGTGTCAAAAGTTATTCACTGGAGAGTTCGGCCAGGTCTTTAAAATCCAGCATTAACAAAAATACGGTTGTCATTCCGCTGCTCAACGGTGTGGACAGCGCCGAGCGGCTGCGGGCCGAACTTCCCGATGCGACTATTGTTGCCGGTAGTGTCTATATCATCAGCCACATCGAAAAGCCGGGTGTTATCCGTCAGGAGGACGGCGCCTGTAAACTGACATTCGGTACGAATGACACGGAATCGTCTAAACAATATGCAAGTATTCTGGATATTTTACTAAAAGCAAAAATCGATGCCACGTTAACGAACAAAATATCCGAAGTCTTGTGGTCAAAATATTTACTCATGTGCCCGGTGGCGTCTCTAACATCAGCCACCGGCAAGACATATGGCGCTATTTTGGAGGATCCCACGCTGAAGAAGAAGGTTCGGGGTATGATGCAGGAAGTCGCCGCAGTTGCCAAAGCACGCCATATCGATCTGCCGGAAGATGTCATCGACAAAACGATGGAGATGGTTGCGCGTTTTGGCCATAATTCAAAAACATCCATGCAACTCGACCGGGAAAAAGGTAATCAGACTGAAATAGATACACTGACAGCTTTCCTTTGCCGGGCCGGTCGGGAATCGGGGACTCCCACCCCCTTGCACGACGAAGTATTAAGGCAATTAATTAACTGACAACCCTTAGACATCTCGTTCAATCAACTCTGCCGACAAATCTAATGAAAATAATCATATCTAATTGACAAAACAACGGGATTTGTTATAAGTGTCACCTCTTGAAAATTGGGCCGTCAAGCGGCATGATACGGTTTTAGTGTAGAAATTGAAGGTGAAAAAATGAAAAAAATTTCTATCGGTTTGATTGGTTTAGGCAACATCGGTACCGGTGTTGTCAAATTACTACAGCAAAACGAGAAGCTCATTGAACAGAAGCTAGGTGCTAAGCTGGTTTTAAAGAAAATTGCCGACATTAATATCACATCGCCGCGCGGCATCAAAATTTCCAAAAGCATACTGACAACCAATGCCCGGGAAATTCTCAACGATCCGGAAATCTCTATTGTGATTGAACTGATGGGTGGCTATGAACCGGCAAGAACCTTTGTGCTGGAGGCCGTTAAAAACGGTAAACATGTGGTTACCGCCAACAAGGCCATGCTGGCCACTTACAGCAATGAAATTTTTCCGGCCGCGCAGAAAAAAGGCGTGGACATCGGTTTTGAAGCCAGCGTCGGCGGAACAATCCCGATCATTAAAACACTTAAAGAATCTCTGGTTGCCAACAAAATTAATTCCATTGTCGGCATAATGAATGGAACGTGTAATTTCATTCTGACCAAAATGACTGATGAGGCGAAATCCTTCGATGTGGTATTAAAGGAAGCCCAGCAACTGGGTTTTGCTGAAGCCGACCCGACCTTTGATATTGAAGGCATTGACACGTCGCATAAGATGGCCATCGTTCTTTCTCTGGCTTACGGGAAGAAGGTTAATCTCAAGGATATTTATCTGGAAGGTATTACGAAAATCAGCGGTGAAGATATCGCTTTTGCCAAAGAATTGGGGTACCGGATCAAATTACTGGCAATTGGAAGGCTTAGGGGAGATGCAGTGGAGGCAAGAATCCACCCGACGATGATTTCTTCAGGCCATCTTTTGGCTAACGTCAACCGGAACTACAATGCTTTTCATCTGGTGGGAGATGCTTCCGGGCCGGTCTTCTTGTTCGGCCAGGGCGCAGGCATGATGCCCACGGCCAGCGCGGTATTCAGTGACATCCTCGACAGCGCGCGCAATGTTATGAAAGGTATTGCCGGCCGGGTTCCACTGCGATCAATTAATGAAACGGGCATGAAGGATATCAAACTGATCCCGATGGATAATATTGAAACCAAATATTATTTTCGATTCTCTGTTCTGGATCGTCCGGGTGTTTTATCTAAAATATCCGGCATTCTCGGAGAAAACAATATCAGTCTGGCGACGGTTATTCAGAAAGCCCAAGAAGAGGCGGGGCCTGTTCCGATCGTCATGACAACCTACAAAGCGAAAGAAAAAGATGTACGCCAGGCTCTGAAAAAAATAGACAAACTTGAGGTTGTGCGGGACAAGACTGTTCTTATTCGTATTGAGGATGAATTGTAAGTGACAGGGAAGGGAAACTCATGAAGTATGTTGTATTGCTGGGTGATGGCATGGCGGATTATCCGTGTCAGAAGCTCGGTGGAAAAACCCCGCTGGAGTGCGCCCTGACTCCTTTTCTCGATCAGATAGCCGCGCAAGGCACTTTGGGACTCGTTGACACGATTCCCAAAGGATTTACTCCAGGATCTGATGTCGCTAACCTGAGCGTGTTGGGGTACAATCCGCAAGAAACCTATACAGGCCGAGGTCCGCTGGAGGCTGCCAGCATGGGTATCAATCTGGGACCCAACGATATCGCTTATCGTTGTAATCTGGTCACTATCGGCGAAAAAAATACTGATAAGGCCTTCATGGATGACTTTACGGCGGGGCATATTTCTTCGGCTGAAGCCCGAGAGATTATTCTGGATATCAACAAAAGAATCAACTCGTCTCAATATCAATTTTATCCGGGTGTGGGGTATCGCCATTTAATGGTTTGGCGCAATGCCTCAGGTTCTCCGCAAACCACGCCACCGCATGATATTCCCGGCAAGGCCATCGCCCCGCATCTTCCTTCAGGTAATGGCGCTGCGGGAATAAATGATCTGATGCGAAGAGTGGCCGAAGTTTTAAAAGACCACCCGGTCAATGCCCACCGTCTGGCAGATAATAAGAAGCAAGCGAATTCCATCTGGCTTTGGGGGCAGGGGAGAAAACCACAGATTGTTCCGCTAACCCAGAAATACGATTTAAAAGGCGGCATGATCTCAGCTGTTGATTTACTGAATGGTCTGGGCATCAATGCCGGATTAAAGCCATTACGCGTGGAAGGGGCCACAGGCTACATCGACACCAATTATGAAGGCAAAGCGAACATGGCACTGGATGCCCTGAAATTTATGGACTTTGTCTTTCTCCATCTGGAAGCCCCGGATGAAATGGGGCATGAAGGCAATGCTGAAGGTAAGATAAAAGCGATCGAATTTTTCGATGAAAAAATAGTCGGAACGATACTCAATAACATCGGCAAATTTGGTGATTATCGCATTCTGGTTTTAAGCGATCATCCAACCCCGATTGATCTGAAAACTCACGTCGGCGATCCGAGTCCTTTTGCTGTATTATCTTCACGCAAAGAAGAAAATCTGTCTGCAGGGCATCCCTTTACTGAAGCCGCAGCCAGTAATAGTGGCATTTTAGTATCTCCCGGCCATCTTCTGATGGATAACTTTATTAAGGGGAGTGCATTCCTTGCCCAGTAATTATACTCAAATTCGTGTGATTTATGCCGATACAGATGCGATGGGTATTGTCTATCATACCAATTATATCCGATGGTTTGAGTTAGGTCGAAACGAATTGCTGCGGCAATTGGGCGTAACATATATAGAGTTGGAAAAGCTGGGGCTTAATCTTCCTTTGACTAAAGTGTTCTGCGATTATCTCGCGCCGGCAAAGTACGACCAGTTGGTGACCATTGAAACGAAGTTCGATTACATTAAAAGAGCGAGCATTAAGTTTAATTCCAAAATATGGGATGAAGATCGAAGAAAGCTTCTCGTGGAAGGATACACCATACATGCCTGCACCAACAATGAAGGCAAAATCCGCCGGATGCCACAATTGCTTCGAGCACTGACCGATAAATACAATATCAATAAAGGGGAATAATATGGCTGCAAAATTATCTAAAAAAGAGCTGAAAAGTCCTGATGCATTTCAGACCACATTCGAAAAAGTGGGAGATTATGTTTCTGAAAACAAGACCCGTGTAACAGTTATCGGCACGGCACTGGTATGCGCTGTTGTCATCGTTATGGGAATTTATTTTTACTGGGGCTATTACTCAAATTCCGCCTTAAAACTATACGCCCGGGCTCAGGGGAATATTCTTAAAAGCGATGAAAATAAAGAAATCGCCAGCGAAAATATTAAAATATTCAAAGAATTGATTGATAAATATCCTCATAGCTGGAGTGGTAAGATGGCGTATTATCATCTGGGTAACATTTATTACCACAATAGCGAAATGGACAAGGCAATCGATGCCTATAAAAAATTCGTCGGCAAGGCAAAGTCTGATAAAACCGGTGTTAAATTTCTCGCTTTAACTTCTATGGGATATGCATACGAGGCCAAAAAGGAGTTTAAGGATGCCCTGAAATATTTCGAACAAGCGCAAAGCGTTTATAATATCGGCTTTGAAATGATCGGATTACGCAATATCGCACGTGCATATGAAGAATTAAATAACAAAGAGAAAGCTCTGGAGTATTATAAAAAGGCGTTGGAAAAAACAACAGAGCCCGGGACGACCATTTTTCTCAAGCGAAAAATATCCGCTCTGAGCTGATTAACACGGAGGCAGAAACATTTGAAAAAGGAATTAATGTCAGGAAATGAAGCCATCGCCCGCGGTGTCTATGAAGCGGGTGTTAGGTTTGCGGCAGCCTATCCCGGCACGCCCAGCACTGAGATCATGGAAGAGTTTGCAAAATATGACGGTGTTTATGCTGAATGGGCGCCCAATGAAAAAGTCGCTGTGGAAGTGGCCATTGGCGCGGCCTTAGGCGGAGCGAAGGCGTTGGCCGTGATGAAGCACGTTGGTGTGAATGTCGCTGCCGATCCGATATTTACCGTCAGCTACACAGGCATTGCAGGAGCCCTGGTGATCATCAGCGCTGATGATCCATCCATGCACAGTTCGCAAAATGAGCAGGACAACCGCAATTACGCCAAATTCGCTAAAATTCCTATGCTGGAACCGGCAGATCCTCAGGAAGCTAAAGATTATGTAAGTCTGGCATTTAAAATCAGCGAGCAATTCGACACACCGGTTTTTTTGCGAACGACAACAAGAGTTTCTCATTCCAAATCCGTCGTCATGCTCAGTGAACCGCAAATACCCGAAGACAAAAGGACACTCGCCTACAATGCGGAAAAATATGTCATGGTACCCATTAATGCCCGTACGCGACGTGTAGAAGTGGAAAAGCGCCAACAGGCATTGAAGGAATTCGTGGAAACATTTCCAGAAAATAAAATGGAAATCAACGACCCGGAAGTCGGCATCATCACTGCAGGCATGCCTTATAACTATACCAAGGATGTTTTTCCAAATTTTTCTTATCTGAAACTGGGCATGGTCTATCCTCTACCGGAGAAATTGATCCGTGATTTCGCCTCTAAAGTAAAAAAAATCTATGTGGTGGAGGAGCTTGATCCTTATCTGGAAGAACAGATCAAGGCCATGGGAATCAAAGTAATCGGCAAAGAGATTTTCCCCTATACCAATGAATTTGATCCCGGTATCATTAAAAACGCCATTAATTCTAATTTAAAAGGTGCCGTTTCACCTTATAAAGAGAATCTTGCCCAGCGTCCGCCGAATCTTTGTCCCGGCTGTCCCCATCGGGGCTTGTTTTACGCGCTGAAGAAATCCAAGGCTTATGTCCACGGCGACATAGGCTGTTATACTCTGTCATATTTAAAACCATTGGAAGGATGCCATTCCTGCATTTGCATGGGCGCAAGCATCGGCATGGCCCATGGGATGAGCAAAGCCTTGGGGGAAAAAGGGAAGGGCAAGGTTGTGGGCGTAATCGGCGATTCAACCTTCCTGCATTCCGGTATTACCCCTCTCATGAATATGGCTTACAATAACAGCGATGCTTTAATCATTATTCTGGATAACAGCACAACAGCCATGACCGGCATGCAGGAACATCCGGGTACCGGCTACACCTTGATGGGAAAAGAAGCTAAAAAAGTTAATCTGGAGGTTTTAGTATCTGCGCTAGGGATTGAAAATATAAAGGTTATCGATCCCAACAACATAAAAGAAACGCAAAGCGCTATTAAGGAAGAACTGGCCAATTCCGGTCCATCTGTCATCATTGCCAAGAGACCTTGTGCTTTGTTTAAAAGGGCAAATGTCAAATCGCAGCCGCCCCTCAAAGTTGACCCTGATAAATGTGAAGGATGCAAATCTTGTCTGGGGCTTAATTGTCCGCCAATTTCTTGGAAAAAGGGTGTGGCTAAGGAAGGTTCCAAACGCAAAGGTATTTCGTTTATTGATGCAACACTTTGCAATGGTTGCGGTTTATGCGCTCAAGTTTGTAAATTCGACGCGATCAGTTAAGGAAAAGGAAACGTTAATGATTAATTCTCAGGTAAAAAGCATCTTATTCGCCGGCGTAGGTGGTCAAGGAATTTTGAGGGCCAGCGATATCATGTGCATCGCCATGATGGAAGCAGGCTTTGATGTCAAGAAAAGTGAAGTGCACGGTATGGCACAACGCGGCGGTTGTGTAACCAGTCATGTGCGTTACGGCACCAAGGTCTATTCACCGCTGGCCGAATCCGGAAGTATCGAAACACTTGTTTCCTTTGAAAAAATGGAAGCGCTGCGCTATCTTAAATTTCTCAGCAAAGACGCATCTATTATTCTCAATACGGAAGAAATCTATCCGCCCGCTGTTAATAGAGGCGACTCTGAATATCCCACTGATGTCATTGATTTTTTGAAGAATCATTATCCTAAGGTAATCGCGTTAGACGCAGCAAAACTTGCGCAGAAAGCTGGAAATATTAGAGCGGCCAATGTCGTCCTACTGGGTGCTGTATCCAATCTGATGAACATTGAAAAATCCGTTTGGGAAAGTGTCATCAAGAAATCCTTCCCGCAAAAATTGATAAAATTGAATTTAGATGCTTTTCAAATGGGAATCACTGCTTAAATTGTAGGCAATACTTTTTAATAAAGGGACGTTGAGAAGATTATGGCAGAAGATTACTATCAGGTTTTGGGTGTCGATAAAAAAGTATCGGCCGATGAAATAAAAAAAGCATATCGTAAACTGGCCGTAAAATGGCATCCGGACAAAAATCCCAATAACAAAGCGGCGGCAGAAGAAAAATTCAAAAAAATCAGCGAAGCTTACGCGGTTTTGAGCGATCCGAAAAAGCGTGAACAATATGACACATTCGGATCGGCCGACCAGTTTCGTCAGCAATACTCGCAGGAGGATATTTTCCGGGGGTTTGATCTGGATGAAATTTTGCGAAGTTTCGGTTTTGGTGGAGCCAGGGGAGGGGGGCGAACCACTTTCCGAACAGGAACTCGAAGAGGCGGCGGATATCAGGATTTTGATGATCCGTTTGCAGGAATTTTTGGTGGCATGGGCGGAGGCGGAAAACAGTACGCAAACATGCCGCAAAAAGGCCAGGATGCAGAGTATAATTTATCCGTATCACTCGAAGAGTCCGTTTTTGGTGCAGACAAAAAGATATCTTTCCAACTGGAAAATCACATCGAAGATATCAATGTAAAAATTCCCGCTGGGATCAGCTCTGGAAAGAAACTGCGATTGCCCGGAAAAGGCCTTGCTGGCTATAATGGTGGTCCAAACGGAGATTTATACTTAAATATTAATGTAATACCTCATCCAATTTTTGCCAGAGACGGCAATGATTTGTACATTGAAAAAACAATCAAATTCACACAAGCTGTTTTAGGAACGAGTATCGATATTCCGACGCTCGACGGAACCACAAAAAGGTTGAAGATTTCGCCCGGTACACAAAATAACACCAAGATCCGAATGAAAGGTTTTGGTGTTCCCGGGCTTAAAGGCGCGGGAAAAGGCGATCAGTATGTCAAAATCAACGTCGAGGTTCCCAGGAAATTGACGGACAGGCAAATAAAAATAATTGAACAGCTTGCGGAAGATGGAATATAAATGAGAACTTTCCAGTTCCATTACTCGTTGCTGATTAATTTATTACGTCTTATAAGATATGTTATGTAAATATATGATGCGTAATATTAAAAATCCTTGATTATGATTCTGTATTTCCTAGATCGTTTCCTCTCTTTGATTTAAATATAGAAAATGTACCAAGGGCTTTTGCAACTAAAATATCATCTGCTTTTATTTCCGCCTCCAAAACAGCAACATTTTTTCCCTTCTGAATCATATGCGCATCACACGTTAAAATACGTTCAATTACCGGCTTTAAATAGTTTATTTTTATCTCAATAGTAGAGGTTTCTTCATCTTTATTGATTACGGAATAAACAGTTACGCCCATGCTGATATCTGCCAAGGAATAAATAATGCCCCCGTGTACAAACTTATGCTTGTTTAAAAAACTATCTTTAATTTCTAATAGGCTCTGGCAGTGGCCGTGTTCCAATTTTACGATGGACAAGCCCAGCAAGTTTATAAAAGGACTTTGTTTCCTTATTTCTTCTGTGAAATTTAACATATAGAATGCACTCCATTAATTATTTGGTTTACCATTTTAATTTTATTCTTTCTAAAATTTGTGACCCTGAATCTGTTTATTTAAATAAACTCCACCTCCCCTATTGCTCCCATATCGTTGCCACAGATGATAACAATTCCTTTTACGCCGGGAATTTTTATTCCATATTCCAAGGCAAATTTTATGTTTTTTTTACTCTTGACACGATTAGCAATGGCAGAGGCTGCTGCATCAGCCAAGGTGGAAGATGCGGAAATTACACAAACGGCGTCCGCTTTTCCAAAACTAAAAGACGGGCCTACTGTGGCTGATGATGTACAAATTCCTAATGGAGTATCTTCTGGTTTTACAACAAGATTGACTTTATAACTTAAAGTAGATTCTCCTGCATAAATAGCAACGGTTAGTTTATTTTTTGAACGGAGATATATATCTCCGCCATTTTCTATAATGAGGTTGTCCGTCGCATCGAGGAGATCATATCCAACGAATTCAGCTATGGCACCGGCGACCGAGGCCATCGGCCCTACCCCGCATATTTTTGATTTGCTGAGCATGCACCTAATAATCGGCTGTGCTAAATGATCTTCTGGAAGTGGCAACAGTGATGTTTGAAATTCTGGATGATTTCTAATGTAAGATTCTAAAGAGTAACGATGTTGAATTAAGGATTTTTCAGCTAAGACAGAAAGATCGATATCGGAACTTATAAACAGGTCGCTTTCAAATATTTTGACATTATATGAAATAAGATTATCTTTATTAATTAGTGATCTGTATATTCTTTCCTCATATTTCATATTAAATATAATTTATTGTTGATAACTTTTTTATTTAGAATTAAATAGAGGAAATGTTCATCTATTTCTAAATCCTTTCTCTCAGCAGTAGATTGTACTCCCCTCCCCTAGGATGCCATCCGCTTCCCGTTGTAATCTGTCACATATATCGAGTTTGGTCTCATCTCCAAGTTTGACGACAGTTTCACTTTTTTTATTAAGGATGTGAATATAACCTTCATATTTGCCGTTATATTTCTTTATCGTATTGTATAGGGTCTTAATATCTTCTGGGGATACTTTATCCGTATCAATCATGAAACGAACTTGTTTATATGGATTTTCCAGAGCTTTGGTCAGAGTTAGCACATCCTGGGCAATGATCTTGATCGACTCGTCGCCGACATCGATGTTACCTTGAATAACAACAGGTTCATCTGCGTGAAGCAATTCATAAAACTTCTTATAAACATCCGCCCAGAAGATAATGCTGACAGATCCTTGCAAATCCTCCAAAACGACATTGCACATCACATCTTTTTTCTTGGTCAATCTTTCGGTAAGTGAACTGATGACTCCGGCAATGGTAATCGTCTCTTTATCCCTTTTTGTGCCCAGAGTAGCGGAATTCGCATTGGTGATCAGTTTCAATTTATCGGCATAACCATGTAAGGGATGACCCGTAATATAAAAACCAAGGGTTTCTTTCTCGATGGAGAGAAGCTCTTTACGATCCCATTCGGGCAGGTTGGGAATCTGGAAAGATGATCCGCCATTGGCTTCAGATGTTTCCACAGTGTCCAACTGATCAAAAATACTTGCTTGATTGCTTAATAATTCCTTTTGCTTGCGCTGAGCTTCTTCCATAGCCTGATCCAGGCATTCCATGAGCTGCCTGCGTGTGTTACCCAACGCATCAAAAGAACCACATTTAATCAAGCTTTCGATCACCCTTTTATTTACTTTGCGCAGATCGACCCGGCTCAGAAAATCCATAAAGGAGGTAAAATTTCTTTCTTTACGCATGGCAATGATTGATTCTATCGCTGCCTCGCCAACATTTTTCACCGCAGCCAAACCAAAACGGATATTCTCGCCGGAAATGCTGAAATCTTTTTGAGATTCATTAATATCCGGAGGCAAAATACTAATACCCATTTCCTTACAGTTGGTCATATGCTTGATAATCTTATCGCGATTGTCTTTCTCACTAGTCAACAGCGCAGCCATAAAAGAGACCGGATAATGAGCCTTAAGATATGCCGTCTGATAGGTGATCATTGCATAGGCGGCACTATGAGATTTATTGAAGCCATATTCAGCAAAGGTCTCCATCTGGTCCCAGATGATTTTCGCCTTATTCTCATTAATTTTCTGCTTTTTCGCACCTTCGAGAAATTTTGGTTTCTCCTTTTCCATTGCCGCAACTTGTTTTTTGCCCATCACTTTGCGCAACGTATCGGCCTGGGCCATCGTGTAACCACCAATTACATTGGCAATTTGCATGACCTGCTCCTGATACAATATGATACCGTAAGTTTCTTTCAGGATCGGTTCAAGCTGAGACAGTTCATAAGTGATTTGCTGTTTTCCATGCTTCCGGGCTATGAAATCGGGAATCATCTTCATCGGGCCGGGACGATAAGCTGCAATTAAAGCAATAACATCTTCTATGTGATCAGGCTTAAAATTGACCAGAAGGTCCTTCATACCTGAACTTTCCAACTGGAAGACACCGTCGGTTTCACCTTTCATTAACAGTTTATAGGTTTCCTGATCATCAAGCGGTAAATTATTGATGTCGATATCAACGTGATGTGATTCCTTGATAAAATTCAGAGCGTTTTTAATCACGGTCAGAGTCTTTAGCCCCAGGAAATCAAACTTGGTCAAACCTACTGCCTCAATATCCTTCATGGAATATTGGGAGACGATATCGTCTTTTGGAGCAAACAGCGGTACTCTTTCCACCAGCGGTGCATCCGAAATCACAACACCTGCGGCATGAACGGAAGAGTGGCGGTTTAGACCTTCCAAAATCAGAGAAAGAGAGAGCAGTTTATCAATTTGCGGATTTTTCCTGCGTTCCTCGTCAAATCGGGGCTCCATTTTGAATGCCTCGGTTAATGTAATATTTAAAGCATTCGGTACCAGTTTGGCGATGCGATCTGCTTCGCCGTATGGAATATTGAGAGCGCGCCCAACATCGCGGATTACGCCTTTGGCCATCATCTTTCCAAAGGTGCAGATTTGCGTGACTTTATCCTTGCCGTATTTATCCGTCACGTATTTGATGATTTCACCACGGCGTTCCTGACAGAAATCGATATCAATATCCGGCATGCTGATACGATCCGGATTTAGAAATCTTTCAAAAAACAGCCCGTAACGAAGGGGATCAATATCTGTAATGCGGATGGCGTAGGCCACAAGAGAACCTGCAGCAGAACCACGTCCTGGTCCAACAGGAACATCATGATGTTTGGCGAACTTTATAAAATCAGAGACGATAAGAAAGTAACCGGCAAACCCCATTTTTTTAATAATTTCAAGTTCAGTGCGAAGGCGCTTGGTATATTTTTCCCGAACAGCAACCTCGTTCTCTTTTTGGTATTTCATAATGGTCGGCAGAAGCTTTTCCAAACCTTCCATTGCTTTACGATCCAGATAATCTTCAAGAGATTCCTCCGGATTTTTGACTTCAAATTTCGGTAAATAGAATTTGCCGAATTCAAATGTCAGATTGCATCGCTCGGCAATGCTCACGGTGTTGGAAATCGCCTCCGGCGTCGCAGCAAAAAGCGTTTGCATTTCCTCCGGGGATTTTACATAAAACTGATCCGATGTCATCGACATCCGATCCTTATCTTCAATGGTTTTGCCTGTCTGGATACACAAAAGAACATTATGCGCCTCGGCATGGCTGGCATCGAGATAATGACAGTCATTGGTGGCAATGAGTGGAATAGACAGTTCTTTGCTCAGTTCAATCAAACCCTGGTTGGCAATCGCCTGTTCGGGAATACCGTTTTCCATGATTTCCAGATAAAAGTTGTTCTCGCCGAAAATTTCCAGATATTCGCGGGCGGATTTTCTGGCTTCGTCCATATTGCCGCGAACAATATGGGAAGCGATTTCGCCGTGCAGACAGGCGCTCGATGCGATGAGGCCTTCGGAACATTGCTTAAGCAATTCTTTATCTACACGTGGGCGGTAGTAAAAACCATCGATATGGGCGGCAGAAGTCAATTTCATCAAGTTTTTATAGCCTTGTAAATTTCTTACAAGTACGACTAAATGACGCGTGGCTTCACCGATGGATGATGTGGTCTTATCGAAACGGCTTCTGGGGGCTACGTAGAGTTCACATCCGATGATCGGTTTAATGCCGTTGGCATAGGCCTGTTTATAAAAATCAATCGCGCCAAACATATTGCCATGATCGGTGATGGCCATAGCCGGCATTGCGAATTCTTTGGCCTTTTTAAAGAGGTCATCTAGACGAATCATACCGTCGAGAAGACTGTATTGCGTATGCACATGGAGATGGACGAAATTTGAGTGCTTCATTTTTAACTAATCGATCCAGTAATTGGGCGCTTCTTTGGTAATAATCACGTCATGGACGTGGCTTTCTCTTAAACCTGCTGAGGTAATACGCACAAAGCGGGAATTTTCAATCAGCTCCGGGATTGTTTTGCAACCGACATAACCCATACCGGCTTTTAAACCACCCATAAGCTGGAGAAGACTGGCGGAAAGAGATCCACGGAAGGGCACCCTGCCCTCTATACCTTCCGGCACAGTTTTCGAAGCACCTTCGATATCATCGTGATAATAGCGGTCGCGGCTGCCCATTTTCATGGCTTCGAGCGATCCCATACCACGATAGACTTTGTAGCTGCGCCCCTGGAATAAAATTGTTTCACCGGGACTCTCCTCAGTTCCGGCAAACAGGCCCCCGATCATCACACAATGAGCGCCGCAGCCGAGAGCCTTGACAATATCACCGGAAAATTTGATGCCACCGTCGGCAATTACCGGGATGCCCTTTTTTGCAGCAATTTTGGAAGCGTCGCGAATTGCTGACATTTGGGCTACGCCCACACCGGCAACGATGCGTGTTGTACAAATGGAACCGGGGCCGACGCCAACTTTAACCGCATCAACACCTGCTTCAATGAGCGCTTTGGCACCTTCGGCTGTTGCTATATTTCCCGCGATTAATTCACACTTGGGAAAATTGGCCTTGGTGGATTTGATGGCATCGAGTACACCCTGAGAATGCCCGTGCGACGTATCGATAATAATGACATCCACGCCGGCCGCTAGAAGTGCTTCTATGCGAGGCTCACGATCCAAAATGCCTACGGCTGCGCCCACACGTAGTCTTCCGAGAGAGTCCTTGCAGGCATTGGGATAACGTCTTATTTTTTCGATATCCTTTATGGTAATAAGTCCTTTAAGACAATATTCGTCATCAACAACGAGCAGTTTTTCTATACGGTGTTTGTGGAGAAGTTTTTTGGAATCTTCAAGAGAAATATTTGCTTTGACGGTAACAAGTTTATCTTTCGTCATCACATTGGCCACAGGCTGTTCCAGGTTTTCTTCAAAACGTAAATCACGGTTAGTGAGAATCCCGACAAGCTTCTCATTTTTTACGACCGGCACACCGGATATGGAATACTGATGCATCAAAGCCAGAGCGTCACTGACTTTACGTTCCGGTTCGATTGTGATCGGATCGACAATCATACCGCTTTCCGATTTCTTGACCCGGTCCACCTCGATGGACTGGCGCTCAATGCTCATGTTGCGGTGAATGATGCCGATTCCGCCTTCCTGTGCCATGCAGATGGCCGTGCGAGATTCTGTGACTGTATCCATCGGTGCTGATGCAATCGGAATGTTCAGAGTGATTTTTTGAGTGAGTAATGTAGCTGTATTAACGTCACGGGGCAGTATGTTGGAAGCGGCGGGAACTAAAAGAAGGTCGTCAAAAGTTAAGGATTCTTTTACTACATCGTCTAGCATGATATCCTCCATTGAGCTTGTTTAAACTAAGAATTTTCAATCACGTATTTCTGTTCATTTAAAATGATATAAAAAACATTGTCTTTATCGTCCTGTTCAATGAATTCCGCTAACTGGTAGTAGCTTTTTCGCGTAAAGCGGGCGGCAAATTTTCCATCTTTAATTCGGCAATACATTATATTCTCCGGGCCCACGACCAATGTGCTTAAATCCAATTTTTCCCTGCAATCATCACTTACAAGAACCTCAATTTGTTCATGACTGTTGGAAGGGGCTTTCGTTTTATAAACAGCTGTAATGACAAATGCAGTATCTTCAACGTCCAGATAACAAATTTCATCGTTGAGTTCTATGTAGTATTGACCGCAGTCGTTCACTTTTAAATTCTCAAATAAAATGCACAAAATGTCTTTGCGGAACATGTGTGCACCGCGATAATACCAGATGCCTTCTTTATCTATTTTAATGTCACTTGATTCCATACTTCGCTTAAATAACTTTCCTGCTGTCCAGTAATATTGTTACGGGACCGTTGTTCGTCAATTCAATTTGCATCATTTCCTGAAACTTGCCGGTCGCCAGTTTTTTCACTTTGGGTGCGGCTTGATGAACGAAATATTCATATAGCTGATTGGCTTTGTCCGGTTCTTCTGCCCGGCCAAATGATGGCCTGCGTCCCTTAATGCAGTCACTCAGCAGCGTGAACTGCGACACTACCAACATCTGACCTCCAATATCGAGGAGCGAAAGATTCATTTTGCCTTGTTCATCTTCAAAAACACGTAAGTTGATCGTTTTTTCCAAAACATAATCCGCGTCTTTCTCAACATCGTCTTTTTCCACTCCCAGCAATACCAAAACCCCTTGATCTATTGAGGAAAATAACTGAGATTTTATTCTGACGCAAGCCCGGTCAACTCTCTGAATAACTGCACGCATAATGAATCCCATCCAAAAGTTCGGGTATGCTAGCAACAATTGCTTTAGTGTTCAAGTTCTTTCTGGAATAAATGCATGACTTAAATATCATGGATATGTTGATAGGAATGCATGGTGATACAATTGGTAATTGGCCAACTTGTATGATAAAATCTCATAGATGAGTAAGAATATTCTGTTAATCAATCCCTGGATTTATGATTTTGCAGCTTACGATTTCTGGCTAAAACCACTGGGACTTTTATATATTGGCGGTCTGTTACGTGCCAACAATCACCGAATTTCCTATATTGATTGTCTTGATCCCTATTCTTCGCTCATGCTGCAAAAAAGCGGCCAAATGCCCAAGCGCCATCTTTATGGCCACGGCCGGTTTTTCCGTCAGGTCATCGATAAACCGGACTGTCTCAAAGTGCTGCCACGCAGTTATTGCCGCTATGGTATTGGCACGGATGTATTCCGTGTAGAACTGGGTCTTCATCCAGAGACGGATATCGTTTTGATTTCCTCAATGATGACGTATTGGTATCCGGGTGTTTTTGAAGCCATTAAAATTGTCAAAGAGATGCTGCCGGGAGTTCCCGTTGTGTTGGGCGGTAAATATGCATCTCTCTGTTACGATCATGCCGTTATTAATTCCGGCGCTGATTATGTGATTTGCGGACGTGGTGAAAAGAATATTCTGGAAATATTTCAAAAGCTTTTCGATGAAGACATTATTTTCGAACCTAATGAAGACGATCTGGATGCCCTGCCCTACCCGGCATTTGATTTACTCCACAAAATCTACCAAGTTCCGATCATCACATCGCTCGGTTGTCCGTATCGTTGTAGTTACTGTTCATCGCATATCCTGCAAAAGAACTTTATCAGGCGTGATCCATTCAAAGTGGTGGATGAAATCGAACACTGGCAAAAGAATTTCGGTGTAACCGATTTCAGTTTTTACGATGACGCCCTTCTGGTCTCTTCCGAAGAAATGATCATTCCTCTCCTTCACGAAGCTAAAAGACGGAAGTTAGCTTGCCGTTTTCACTGTCCCAATGGCCTACATCTAAGAGAAATCGACTCTAAATTAAGTATGATTCTTTACGATTCCGGTTTTAGGACCATTCGATTTGGTTTTGAAACTGCTGATTTTCAGCTTCAGAAAGAAACGGGTGGAAAAGTTAAAAATGAAGAATTGCGTAATGCTGTCATTCATCTAAAAAAAGCTGGATACAAAACAGACGATATCGGCGTTTATCTTCTATGTGGGATACCCGGGCAGAAAACCGCGGATGTCATGCAGAGCATTGATTTTGTTTTAAAGTGTGGGGCCAAGCCGGTGCTTGCCGAATATTCACCGATCCCCGGAACAAGGATGTGGACCGACGCTCTTATGTCTTCACCATTTGACATTCAGCATGAACCTCTATATCATAACAACTCACTTTTGAGCTGTCGCAATGATGATTTCAGTTACGAAGTTTACAGCAAGATCAAAGCGATGCTCAAAACGTTGCCAAAGAATAAAAGGTTATGACATGACGATTCTAGTCCGGATTAAAAATATAGTTGTTCTTTTGTTATCATTGTTTTTTTTAGTGTTCGGCATCGATATTCTGGTGGGTTCATTTAAATTGGCTAACCCTCTGGAATTCGTTATGACTTTGTTCGCGGCCTCTTTCATCATTTTGTTTTGTGTTGTTGGCATCCTTTATGTATTTTTCCGCTTTTTCCCGAATAAACCTAACGGCGAGATCGATCATGTTGACACGAAATAGGTTTTGTTTGCTGCTGATTGGATTGATCATTGTTTACTGGTCAGCCCCATTATGGGCGATTGACCTGGAAAAGAAGATCGTTAAAGCCAAGCTGGATAATGGTCTAACCGTTTTGATGCTCGAACGCAAATTCAGCCCGACTGTTTCGCTTTATATCCGCTACCGCGTCGGAGCAGTCGATGAAATCAAGGGACAAAGCGGTGCCGCGCACGTCCTGGAACACATGATGTTTAAAGGCACAACGACTATCGGTACGAAAAATTATGCAGCGGAAAAAAAACTGCTCATGCAAATCGAGCAGATCGGACAGGCGCTCGATAATGAGCGGATGCAGCAAAATAAAGCCGACCAGAAACGTATCAAAAATCTTGCCTCGCGTTTAAAAAAATTACAGAATAAACACCGAGAGTACTATATCCCAAACGAGATTGACCGGCTCTACACGGAAAACGGCGGCCTGGAAATGAACGCATCTACCGGTCAGGATGTAACAACGTACTACGTCAATCTACCTGCCAATAAGATTGAGCTCTGGGCTCGTATTGAAGCTGACCGCCTTATTAACCCCGTCTTCCGTGAATTCTACACGGAACGCGATGTTATCCTGGAAGAAAGAAGGCAGAGTATAGAAACCAACCCTGACGGTAAACTTTATGAATCCTTCATGAGCACGGCCTATAAAGTACATCCTTATGGCGTCCCTATTATAGGCTACCCTCAGGATTTAACCTATATCAGCCAAGCGGCCATTCGACGTATGCACCAGAAATATCTTTCGCCGGAAAATATAATCATTGCCGTCGTTGGGGACATTCATTGTACAAAAACGCTAAAGCTGATTAATCAATATTTCGGACGGATGCCTAAAGGCAATTTTCAACCGACCGCCATTCCCACCGAACCGCCACAAACCGGGGAACGCAAAGTGGAGGTTTTGTTTGATGCCAATCCGTCGATGATCATTGGTTATCACAAGCCGACCGCACCTGCCTTTGAAGACTATGTTTTTGATGTGTTGGAAACAATCTTAAGCAAAGGTAGAACCAGCCGTTTGTATTCCAAGCTGGTGTTGCAAATGCAAATCGGGGACAGCATCAGTGTTCATAACGGTATGCCGGCTACAAGGTATGCGAACCTGTTTGCGATCTTGGCCCGCCCTCGCCATCCGCACACAAACGATGAACTCCAAGCGGCCATTTTTCGGGAACTGGAAATATTAAAGACTCGTCCCGTGACGGACTTGGAGCTGTCCAAAGCCAAAAATCAATTGAAGATGGACTACGTTAAAAGTCTGGATTCCAATTCTGATCTGGCTTCCCTTCTTTCTTATTACGAATTGCTTCTGGGTGATTACCGATACTTTTCCAACTATATTTCTCACATTGACAAAGTAACGGCAATGGATATTCAGACAGCGGCCGTAAAGTATCTATCAGTTGAAAACCGGACAATCGCAGTCTTAAACAAAAAAGTAAACGCAGATACAAGTACGGGTAAAAATGAAAAATAAATTTAATGTCTATTGCATAACCGGACTGCTATTATTACTTTGCGGAATGATTGTGTCCGGTGCATCAGCGGCTCAAAAATTCATCTCACCGGATAAATTAAAATATCCCGGGCTGGATTTTCGCGTACCGGAGGCCGAGCGCATTGTGCTGGATAACGGCATGGTTTTGTTTTATCTTCGGAACGACGAAATGCCCTTGGTTTCGTTATCTGCGCTGGTGCGTACCGGATCGCTGTATGATCCTCAAGGTAAAGAAGGCTTAGCGGAACTGACCGCTTATACAATGCGAACGGGCGGCACCAAACAATTGAGCAGTACAGAGATTGATCAGCGTTTGGATTTCCTGGCCGTCTCGCCCTCCATTTCCATGTCGCTTGACTCCGCCTCTATTTATTTTTCTTTTTTGAAGAGCGATCTGGATGTTTGTCTGAATTTGCTTGCACAGATACTCATCCAACCGGCATTTGAAGAAGATAAATTGCAAATGGCGCTATCTTTGAAAAAAGAAGAACTGCGCAGGGTAGCGGATAATCCCCAAAAATTTGCGTTTCGTGAATTCAACCGCTTGCTTTATCCGTCCGATCCTCGGGGACGTTATGCGACGCCAACCTCTCTGAAGCAAATCACCCGCGATGATTTAATCGGTTTTCACCGTGAACATTTTTTTCCGGCCAACATCATGTTAGCCCTCTCCGGCGATATTTCTAAGGAAGAAGCTATCAATAAAATCCGGCAATACTTCGGCCACTGGAAAGATTCCCGGCAGGCCATCAGTATTGCGCCGCCGCCAAAAGAATCAGGCCATGGTCTTTTCTTTATACGGAAACAAATTCCGCAATCAACCTTGGTCAGCGGAGAATTCACACTCAGCAAAAATCACCCGGATTTTTACGCTTTTTCTATTCTTGATTTTATCATAGGCAGCGGTGGCTTTCCTTCAAAAATATTTAGCGCTGTCCGTAATAACGAAGGGCTGGCATACAGCGCCGGCAGCTTTTATCGTGCTCGCAGCAATTACGGTGTTTTCGGAACATATGCCTTTACCAAAACTGCATCGACCTTTCAGGCGCTACACTTAATTAATTCCATCCTGGATGATGTTGTGGTTGGTTCCGTCTCTCAATATGAAATGGACTGGGCAAAAAAATCTTTACTCAATGGTTTTATTTTCTCTTTTGAGCAGCCCGATCAGATTGCTTATCAACAAATGACTATTGCGTTTGAGAAATTACCAGACGATTATCTGATCAACTATCGGAAAAGAATTGAAGCTGTGACGTGTGAGGATTTAAAACGTGTTGCTGGTCAATACCTGAACGCAAAAAGAAGGCTGACGATTATCGTAGGCGACGCGGATCAATTCGGCAAATTACCTGAAAAATGGGAAGAACCTGTTTTTATTTTACCACAACAATAGTTTAAGGCTAATTCATGATAGACGAGAATATCTTTGATAAAATCTGCCGTAGAATAGACACCTATCGAGATGATATGATTGAACTGCAGAAAGCACTGACGGCCATACCTGCTATCGGTCCGATCAATGGTGGCGACGGCGAAATGCTGAAAGCTCAAATGCTAAAAAAATGTCTTATCGAATTGGGTTTTAACTCTTTTCGCCATTATGACGCACCGGATGAAAGAGTCTCTGCAGGCCTGCGACCAAATTTTCTAACCGCTATCGGAGGGAAAAATAAAACCCGCAACGTTTGGATCATCACGCATCTGGACATTGTTCCACCGGGCGAACTCAATCTTTGGAGCGCCGAGCCTTACGCAGCCTACGTTAAAGACAACCATATCTATGGCCGAGGAACAGAAGACAACCAGCAGGACATGGTGGCCTCGATTTTTGCCGCCAAAGCTTTTCTGGACGAGGGTATCACGCCTGCGTCCTCCATTGGTCTTTTCTTCGTGGCAGATGAGGAGACTTCCGGCGGTAAGGGATTGTACCACGTACTAGACTTGCCGGAAAAGATTTTCAGACACGATGATTTAATTGTGGTTCCAGATTCGGGAAATCCCGAAGGCTCGCTTATCGAGATTGCGGAAAAAAGCATTCTTTGGTTGGGCTTTAAAACAACCGGCAAACAATGCCATGGTAGTAAGCCCCAACTGGGCATTAATGCTTTTTCGGCGGCTTCCTATCTGGTAACAAAATTAATGAAGCTCCACAAGATTTTCGATGCAGTTGATCCGCTTTTTGACCCTCCTGTCAGCACATTTGAACCAACGAAGAAAGAAGCAAATGTAGGAAATATCAACACCATTCCCGGCGAAGACGTCTTCTATATGGATTGCCGAGTGCTACCGCAATACGATCTCCAGGAGGTCCTGGGCGAGATCAAAAAGATTTCCCGAAAAGTAGAAAAGAAATTTTCAGTGAAAATCGAGGTATCACAGCAACAATACGTTCAGTCCGCACATCCTACGTCTGTGGATTCTCCTGTCGTTTATGCCTTACAGGAAGCAATTGAGAAAATCTATCACCTGAAAGCTTACGCGGGGGGAGTTGGCGCGGGAACCGTTGCCTCCTATCTTCGCAAAAAGGGCTATCCGGTAGCGGTCTGGTCCAAAACAAATATGCATGCGCATCAACCTGATGAAAACTGTCCAATTGACAATATGTTGGGCAATGCGAAGGTCTTTGCCCACCTGTTTTTACAGGCATAAATTATATTGCTTTCAATGTCTCATAATGATAGGAAACGCCTTCGCGTTAGAGAAGTTATATCTTATTGCTCATGGAAACAAACGGCAATACTATTGAGTTTAGGTTAATATTGTAGAGGCCGAAGACATTTGATAAAAGCAACTAAAAGCATCAGGGTAGAAAAAATATGCTTCGCGGATCAAAGTTTGCTGAAAAATCTATGCGGCGAGCATGACAATCATTTAAAGCTCCTCGAAAAGCTTGAACAAGTCTCAATTAAGCCTTGGGGCAATCAACTTTCCATCACCGGCAATGAAGCTATTGTTCTAAAGATATCGCTTTTGCTCAAACAACTCTATGTTATGATGGAAAAAGGCTGGCATATTCACTTTTCTGATATCGACTATGCGCATCGAATTCTGACCGAAGATATCCATTTTGATCTAGCCCGAGTCTTTCTGGATACGGTTTTTATATCTTCCAAGAAGCGCATGATCACACCCAAAAGCATTGCTCAGCGGCTTTACATCGATTCCATGAGAAATGCCGACATGGTTCTGGCCATAGGACCTGCCGGTACTGGTAAAACTTACTTGGCAATGGCAATGGCCGTGTCACAATTACTGGAAAAGAAAGTACAAAGGATTATTCTGACCAGGCCTGCAGTAGAAGCGGGTGAGCGTCTGGGCTTTCTGCCGGGTGATCTAGCCGAAAAGGTCAATCCTTATTTACGTCCTCTATATGACGCCCTCTATGACATGGTGGACATGGAAAAGGCAAATGTAATGATTAACAGAGGAGTGATTGAAGTTGCACCGTTGGCGTTCATGCGCGGACGGACGCTTAATGACTCATTCATCATTCTGGATGAAGCCCAGAATACGACCTCCGAACAGATGAAGATGTTTTTAACGCGACTGGGTTTTAATTCAAAAGCCGTTGTAACGGGCGATATCACGCAAATTGATCTGCCTACGGAAAAAGCATCAGGTTTGATTGAAGCCGAAAAAATCCTGAAAAGAGTGGATGCAGTGCGTATTGTACATTTTTCGCAGGTGGACGTGGTTCGTCATCCCCTCGTTGCCGATGTCATTTCTGCTTACGCTTCGTGGGACATCGACAATAAATCGAGTAAAAATAAATAAGATATATGAATTATCTAAATTCCACATCGCAAAAAATATTTTCAACTTTTCGGAAATTGAAAGAAAAGAGTAAAATTTCTTTCAATTTCTTAAATAATATCATTTTTCAGCGCTGGGCAATCGCCATTTTTTTAAGCGTTGGATTAACGCTGCTTCTAGCTCCTAAACTCTATAATCCAAATCCGGAATACCGCCATGGTATGATTGCGCAGGAAAACATCAAGGCGGATCGTGATTTTCTGGTCGAAGACGTCCATTCCACACAACAAAAAAGAAATGAAGCTTCGATTAATACGCGACCGATCTATGAACATGATGCCGAAATGGCCATTACCCTCATAAAAAAAATCAGAAATTCTTTTAGGCTGGTTTCGGGGCAGCAAGCATCACAACTGCACAAAGCCCTTTTGGAAAAATCATTAGGTGTCTCTCTGACACAACATGAAATTTCTTTTCTTCAAGCAAATAATTATTCGGATGATCTTTTACAAAGACTGTCCAGGGTCATTTCTTCTTTCTATGACAATACTTTAGTTACTTCGAGCGTTTTGCAAAAAAACGAACGTGAAAAAGGCATTACTATCGTTAATATGATTACGCGGTCAGAGGAAAATCTGAAGGATGTATCATTTGTTCTGAATATTAACGATATTGACCCGATATTATCTAAAAAAGTGAACGCCATTTTCAAAGGTGATCAGATTGATGCCCGGCGATTTTCTTTTTCGCTTCTAAAAAAGCTTATTGAACCCAACCTCACCTTCAATAAAGAGGCGACAGACAAGAAAATATTATCCATCAATGAGGAGGTCAAACCTGTATATTTTCAAGTTCAAAAAAATGAGATGATTGTCCGAGAGGGAGAAAAAATCGGTTATCTGGAACTGGCCAAACTTGATGCATTTTATAAAACCTCTGCGGACAATAAAATATCCCGTCTAACAGTCGTTTTGGGGATATTTTGCACCGCCCTCTTTCTGACATTACTCCTCTACTTCTGGCGTACCAGAAACTGGCTGAAAACAACATCCCGTTCCAATGTGGACTTTCTCGTTTTTGCTATAGTTGCTGTTCTACAGATATTTTTCGTTAAAGCGGGAATCTTCATCTCTATTTCCATCAACAGAGCTTTCCCTTCTATCCCGGTTGACGCCTGCTATTTTGCGATACCCTTTGCCTGTGGCGCCATGATTATCGCCATATTGGTTAATCGTAACGTGGCTTTGATCATCAGTGTCCTGACATCCTTTCTCATCAGTCTTCTTTTCGATGAAAATATTATTTTCCCGCTTTTTTCGTTTTTAGGATCTGTTGCTGCTTCCTATCATATCGTCAACACCCGTCAGCGTTCTACTTTTTTAAAGGTTGGCGTTTTTCTTGGGGTTACCAATATGGCCGCAATTGTTTGTTTGAATCTTTTAACCGGCCATTTGCTTCATGACTTAATGATACGGCTGCTTATGGGCTTTCTCGGTGGCATTATCACTGGAATTCTAGTTGCGGGCATCACGCCCATTTTTGAAAGTCTATTCGGTTTTATTACCTATATCAAGTTGTTGGAACTGGCCAATCTCAATCAACCGCTTTTTCAGAGAATGATTATCGAAGCGCCTGGCACTTATCACCACAGTATTATCGTTGCCTCTTTGGTTGAAGCTGCGGCCGAAGCCATCGGCGCGAATTCATTACTAGCAAAGGTCAGCGCCTATTACCATGATATCGGTAAATTAGCGAAACCCCATTACTATATTGAAAATCAGCAAGGCAACGACAATCGTCACGACAAGCTCTCACCAAAAATGAGTTCCCTGATTATTATTTCCCATGTCAAGGAAGGTTACGAATTGGCCTTGAAAGTAAAACTCGGTCAGCCGATCATCAATATCATACGTGAACACCACGGTACCAGTCTTGTTGGCTATTTTTACGAAAAGGCCAAAAAGAACAAGGACGAATCCATTCGTTCACTAACGGAAAGTGATTTTCGTTATCCCGGCCCGAAACCGCAAACCAAAGAGGCCGGACTCGTTATGCTGGGTGATGTCATTGAAGCCTCCTCACGAACACTTTCGAATCCAACACCAGCGAGAATACGATCACTAGTACGGGAACGTATTGAGCGTATATACACAGACGGTCAATTGGATGATTGTGAGTTAACGCTGAAAAATCTTAACACCATTGCGGAAACATTTACCCGAATTTTGACTGGTATTTTTCATCATCGCGTTGAATATCCGCAAACATTCCCCAAAGAAACAAACGGTAAAAAAGAGTCCCATGAAAGTGCAAGTCGAAAATCAGCAGAAGCGAATTAAAATTGACAAACGCAAGATCCGATTTAAAGTGACCCAACTTCTAAAATTGACAGGTTGTGCGAATAAGGAAATCAGTATCACGTTCGTCGATGATGAAGGCATTCAGCGTATTAATAAACAATATCTATCCAAAGACCGACCCACCAATGTTATTTCTTTTTCTCTTCAAGAAGGTGAATTCGGAGACATTAATCCCGCCATGCTTGGTGATGTTGTAATATCCGTGGATACAGCCATCAGAGACGCGGATAAGGGCAATCTCAGTTTCGATGAGGAAATCTTTTTCTTAATCATTCATGGACTGTTGCATCTTTTAGGCTATAACCATGTAAACACGTCCAAAGCGAATACCTTGAAAATGAAACAAAAAGAAAGAGAACTTTTACGGTTGCTTGCCCAATTCAATTAAATCAGGATTATTGGCAACATTGCTTATTTATGTTTAACTCCGAGCCTCCTGTTTCCCTTTCTCATTATTCCCTAATTCGTCACAGGGAAGCTTCAGTTTCCGTCCGGCTTGAACAGAATTTGTTTTTAAATTATTTATTTCCTTGATTTTGTCCACTGGAACGTTAAAGCGTTGTGCAATGCGAAACAAAGAATCACCTCTTTTAACTTTATATATTTTTACCGAGCCGGCTGTTTTACGAGCATTTTTACTGCCGGAAGTTTTTTGTTTTATATTTGCAGTTTCTAAGTTATCAACTGGAATTCGAATAATTTGACCTTTCATCAATCTCTTCTTTTTATTAATACGATTTGAGCTATAAATTGCTTTTCTGGATACTCGATATCTCTTTGCAATAGATGCCACTGTTTCACCAGGCCGAACGCGGTGTTTGATGTAGCGAGAAGAGGGAGGGATGTAACGAATGGCGGAAGAGGTGTTACGGCTTATAGTTGGTTTTTCCGCATCCGGAATATCATTGTAAACGAGGTTGAATTTCTGGAGTGAGTCCTTGGGTATTTTGAGCTCGTATTCGCGATTAGGTGTCATCTTATATCTAAGTTCTGCGTTGAGTAGATTGATAGCATCTTCAGATACTTCAATTTTAGACGCCACATCCGCCAACTTCATCATTTTGTTGACTTTGACTGTTTCATATCTAAGTGATGAGTCTGTTGTGGTCTGTAGATCAAAACCATACTTACCCGGGTTCTTAATGATGTGTAATGTCGCGAGAAAACGGGGAACATAGCGTGCTGTTTCATTTGGTAATTGAGAGTAGAGATCCCAGAAACGATCAAAGTAATTAATGTGCTGCCTGGATATCACGCGAAGTACTCTACCTTCACCACAATTATAAGCCGCAAGCACCGTTAGCCAGTCGCCAAACATTGCGTGAAGTTCTTTTAGATAAGAGATGGCCGCCTGGGTTGATTTCAAAACATCCATACGTTCGTCAGTCCATTCATCGCGGGTCAGACCGAATTTATAACCTGTTGATGGAATAAACTGCCACAGTCCAAGAGCTCTTGCGCTAGACAAAGCGCTAGCCTTGAAACCGCTTTCTACCAGAGGAAGCCAGAATAGTTCCTCAGGTACTCCTGCTTTTCTTAATTCATCAACAATGATGTCCTTGTACATTCCGGAACGCTGATATGAGGATGTAAAAAATTCCCTTTCATGACCTTGAAATGAACGAATTTCTTTTTCAACATCCGCATTCATTAAAAGTTGAATTTCGCTGCCCTTACCGTTAGTACGGGTCTGTTGGGAGGAGTAAACTGTCAAAATGCGCCGGGAAATTAAAAGACGTAAATCATCCTTCTGCCTGGCAATTTCCACATTGCCATTCGTGTCCAGAAGCAACGCGTAAGCTTTATCAAGTTCATTCAAGGTATTTTCTATATCACCATTTTTCCAATAGTTGTCGGCTACTTCTAGAATTTCAAGGGCATTTTCCATCAGGTCCTGCTCTTCTTCAACTTCTATGCTTTCATCATCATCCGAAGAATTTTCTTGCTGCTCACCAAACAGGATGTTCTTTACGGCCTTGACGGCTTTCTCCTGGATGGCTTGATCTTGTTTCTTATTCTCTATCACCGGACTCGGGAGGGTATCATTTTTATATGTGTTTTCAGCGTGTACCTGAAAACCGGTCAGCAACAAGATTATAATACTCAAACTAAATATAGGACATATTGATGCAACATATTTTTTGTATTTCGACATAGATAGCGTCTCCTGAATTTTTTCTGTTGTAGACAATAAGGACATCGTATTTCTGATCACTGATCGTCACGCTTTTAATTTCAAGGTTAGCGATGTCATGGCAACTTTTGCAAGACTTTATAGCACATTTCATTTATATGCCAAAACAATATCAACAATCGTAAATATTATCATTGTATTACCTTGCCGGTACCGGATGCACTTGATCCCCCATTTCCGATCATCATCAGATAGGCCTGGATAAAATCATCAATATTGCCATCCAGCACTTTTTGAGCGTTGCCAATTTCCAGATCCGTTCGATGATCTTTTACCATTTTGTAAGGGTGCAAAACATAGGAGCGAATCTGGCTGCCCCAGGCGATATCTTTTTTTAGTTTATTTTCTTCATCCAGCTTTTCATTCTTCTTCTGGAGTTCGCTTTCATAGAGCCTTGATTTAAGGTATTTCATAGCCATCGCTTTATTTTTGTGTTGCGATCTTTCATTCTGACACTGCACGACAATGCCAGTTGGCAAATGTGTGATTCTTACTGCGGAATCTGTTTTATTGACATGTTGTCCGCCTTTGCCTCCCGATCGAAAGGTGTCGATTCTTAAATCGTCCTCATTGATGTCTATTTTAATTTCATCATCGACCTCTGGATAAACAAATACGGAAGCAAAGGAGGTATGACGCCTACCTCCCGCGTCAAATGGAGAAATGCGAACGAGACGGTGAATCCCAATTTCAGCCTTGGCATAGCCATAGGCATATTCGCCTTCCACAGTAAACGAAACGCTTTTGACACCTGCTTCATCTCCGGGCAGGTAATCGATAATATTTGTTTTAAAATTTCTTTTTTCAGCCCAGCGCAAATACATGCGTAAAATCATTTCCGCCCAGTCCTGCGCTTCTGTCCCTCCCGCGCCGGCATGAATGGACATAATCGCATTCATCGGATCCTGCTCGCTGGAAAGCATCATTTTGAGTTCTTCCAGTTTAACGTCTGAAGATAACTGTTCCAGCTCAGACGCCAGATCGTCAAGAACCTGTTCGTCATTTTCTTCAGAAGCGATTGACAAAAGGTTTTCTATGTCCTGGATCTGGCCTTGAAATCGTTTCCACTGATCGAGCGAGTTAGATAATTTTGTTTTCTTCTGCAGAATGTCACGGGCATTCTCCTGATAATCCCAGAAATCTTTTTTAGTAGATAATATTTCCAGATCCTTAACTTTTAATTCCAGTTCGCCGACGTCAAAGACATTCTCCGATATATTGAATTCTTTTTTTCAGATCATGAATGACTTCCTGTATGTTTTCAACGGACATTTCTTTTCCTCCCTTTTAAACCCCATAAGAAAAAAATAACCAAGCAAATAAAACATGCCCATACCAGCAAATCGCCATATCTTGCGTAAAAAGACGGCATTGCGATGAATTTAATGCTACCATGAATTTTATCTTTCTTAAATATCTCGCTTTGCGCAAGAATCTTTCCCGTCGGATTAACGATTGCGGAAATACCTGTATTGGCGGCTCGCACGAGGTAGAGTCGTGTCTCCACAGCTCTGAAAATAGACATGGATAGGTGTTGGTAAGGCGCCGATGTTTTTCCGAACCATGCGTCGTTTGTAATGTTGACCAATAATTCGGTTGAGGCATTTTTATACATTCTGGCTGCTTCAGGCAAAATCCCTTCGTAACAGATCATCACCCCGATTTTTCTGTCGTCCATAGTCAAAGAATGGAATCCTTTTCCTGTGGTAAAATCGCCAATTCCTGCAGCCAGACTACTGATGAAAGGAAATAATTTTCTTAAAGGTACATATTCTCCGTAGGGGACAAGGTGAACTTTATCATATTTCCCGCGAACTTCTCCTTGCGGTGAGAGTAGGTATGCACTGTTAAAATAATCGGTCTTCTCACTTCCTGCCGCATAGCTCGTAGAGCCAAAGATAAACCAGCTTTTCGTTTTGACCGATAAATCTCTCACTTGACGTTGTAAATCATTCTTATCCTGGAAGCTAAAAGGCACGGCAGTCTCCGGCCAGATTATCAAACCTCCATCGGCCATTGGGATACGCAAAGACAATTCTTCGTAAATCTTGATGGTTTCATTTTGAAAATTTTCGTTCCATTTAATTGACTGATCAATGTTTCCCTGAATCAGCAACACCTCCATGCTGGAAGCATCTTTCAAGGCTTGATTGATTTGATTGATTCTCAATACACCATACACGTAAACACCCAACCATAGAAATAACACACTTGCGGCCAGTGCGAATGACTTTTTCGATTTTTCTGTAAAAATTTCAAAAAAAGCGACGTTTAAAAGGAGGATCAGGAAAGATAACCCAAAGACACCCACAATATCTGCAATTTGAATGAAAAATAAATTATTAAATTGGGAATAACCTACATTTTCCCAGGGAAAGCCGGTAAATAACTTTGACTTGAGATATTCGAGACACACCCATAATACCGGTACAACAAGATATAAAGGAACCCATCTTCGTAAATAAACAAGTCCTGCGGCAAATAAAGCGGTATAAAGACTCAAATAAAAAGCCAAGAGCAGCATGATCGTCACGCCCAGGTATAAGGGCAGATGACCGTAATATACAACGACATGTGTAATCCAATAGAGGATTCCAATATAAGCCGTTAGTCCTGAAATCCACCCCAAAAACAGCGCACTGCGAAAAGAAACATCCCTTAAAGCAATAAACAAAGGCACGAAGGCAATCCAGGCGATGAATCCCAGACCAAATTTAGGGAAAGATAAAAAAAGTAAAATCCCGCTAAGCAATGCAAAAAAAATACTGGTGCCGCTAAGCTTCTTCTCTGACTGATCCGGCATCACTTTTGAATTGTTATTTTTCATTTAAATTATCATTTTCTCTTTTTTTTATTTTCACTTTTTTAATGCTGCGTTCGTCTGCACTTTCGATGGTAATTTCCATTTCTTCTATTTGAAAAATTTCTCCTTGGTGAGGGATTCTTCGAGCTGTATTTAAAATTAGACCGCTAACCGTTTCATACCTGCCTCTTTCCAAGTTAATATTCAGGTACTCTTCTATTTTTTCAATTTCGGTGCGTCCATTAACGATAATAGCCCCTTCAACAGTCTGAATAAAATCTTCGGAATCAGTATTTTCTTCATGTTCATCCCAGATATCACCAACGATCTCTTCTAATAAATCCTCAAGGGTTATAAGCCCCGACGTCCCCCCATATTCATCGATAACAATGGCAATATGTTTTTTGTTGTTTTTAAGTTCATAAAACAACAAATGAGCGTTTTTCGTTTCAGGAATATAATAAGGTTTGGTCAGATGAGACAATATATCGGCGCTTGTCATTTTCTGCGACCACGTCTTAAGCAGATCCTTAATATTCACAATACCGATGATATTGTCAATCGATCCTCGATGAACAGGAATGCGCGTGTAACGAGATTCGGTAAGCTCGCGAATAATTTCTTCCGGTGCATCATCCACATTGATCGAGACAATATCCGTCCGCGGAATCATAATTTCACGGACCAGAACGGATGTGAAGTCGAGGATGTTTTCGATCATCTTCCGGGAAGCATCATCTAAGACACCGCTCTTCCGCCCTTTGCACAATATTGAAAATATTGCTCGACGAATATATTCGGGCTTACGCCAGAAAAACAGATCAGAAATTTTTTTCATGTGCGTTTCAATTTCTCCGAATAATTACAGACCGCTTCAACGATCTCTTTCTCAACGATATGGTTACTACTAATTAAACATGCTCGATAGATTATGTCAATCACCCTGACTAAGCAAGTATTATACAAAAAAAGGGAGCCGCAATAAGCTGACTCCCTTCGAGTTTCTGGCGGGGCCAAGGGGACTTGAACCCCTGCCCTCCGGCGTGACAGGCCGGCGTTATAACCAACTTAACTATGACCCCCAAAAATCATTTATTAAAGTTTTTTTATCTTCTTTTTTCTTTTCTGGTAGGCGGGACAGGGCTCGAACCTGTGACATCCACGGTGTAAGCGTGGCGCTCTTCCAGCTGAGCTACCCGCCCAAATGCCCCAAAAAAGCTGCAAGGCTTCTAGCAATATTGAGATTTCTTGTCAAGCTATAAAAAAATGAGAGATCTCATTCAATTCACGGGCTGTGCGACACTCTGCATATCATTTTTTTCAGTGTTTCTGAAAATATCCTCATCTTTTACAAAAGCAATGTCCAGCACCTCATCAATGTGATCGACAAAAACGATTTGTAGGGCATTTTGTACATTGTGGGGTACTTCCGCTAGATCCTTTTCATTATCTTTCGGAATAATAACCATTTTAATATTTCCGCGATGAGCCGCAAGAATTTTTTCTTTTAGACCACCGATAGGCAATACCCGTCCCCTTAATGTTATTTCGCCTGTCATTGCTAGATCGGCACGGACTTTCTTTTTCATGAGAGCGGAGGCAATGGATGTGGCCATTGCAATGCCGGCGGATGGGCCATCCTTGGGAATCGCTCCTTCGGGCACATGGACGTGTATATCTATTTTCTTATAGAAGTTTTTCGGTAAGCCAAACTTTTCAGCACGCGCCCGGATATACGTCAGAGCAGCCTGCACAGATTCTTGCATGACATCACCCAGTTTTCCAGTCATCACCATGCGGCCGGTTCCTTCCATAATGGACGCTTCAATGGCCAACAATTCGCCGCCAACTTCCGTCCAGGCCAAGCCGGTTGTCAACCCAATCTGATTTTTTTCTTCCGTTTCACCGTGACGGAATTTCGGAACTCCTAAATATTTCGGTATGTTTTTCGAACTGATCAGAATTTTTTTCTTGGCGCCGTTGCTGACAATTTCTCTAGCAACCTTGCGGCACACGCCTGCAATTTCTCGCTCAAGATTGCGCACACCCGCTTCCCTGGTATATTGACGGATAATACGCAATACAGCCCCCTTGGTAAATTCAATATTGTCTTTAATCAAACCATTGGCTTCCATTTCCTTTGTCAAAAGGAATTTTTGGGCTATTTGAAGCTTTTCTTGTTCCGTGTAACCGGCAATGCGAATCACTTCCATTCTGTCCTGCAAGGGTGCCGGTATTGTCTGTAAAACATTGGCCGTTGTAATAAACAAAATGTCGGATAAATCATAATCAACATCCAGATAATTATCATTGAACGCAAAATTCTGCTCTGGATCAAGGACTTCGAGTAAGGCTGAAGAGGGATCTCCGCGAAAATCGGAGCTCAGTTTATCCACTTCGTCCAGACAGAACACAGGATTGTTCGACCCTGCTTTTTTTAGGGACTGAATGATTTTCCCTGGCATCGCCCCGATATAGGTTCTGCGATGACCGCGAATTTCCGCCTCATCGCGGACACCACCCAAAGAAATTCGAACAAATTTTCGATTTGTTGCACGGGCTACTGATTTAGCAATCGACGTTTTTCCAACGCCGGGAGGTCCTACTAGACAAAGTATCGGTCCTTTATTTTTCTTAACCAGGGATTGAACAGCCAGATATTCAATGATCCTTTCCTTTATTTTTTTCAATCCATAATGATCTACATCGAGAATATTTTCTGATTCCTTCAAGGTGTATTTATTTTCCGTGATTTCCGACCAGGGCATATCCAATAGCCAATCGATATAATTGCGCACAACGGTGGCCTCCGCCGACATGGGCGACATCATTTGCAGCTTTTTAATTTCCTGGCGAACTTTCTTCGTTGCTTCTTCAGAGAGATTCTTTTGCTTGAGACGCTTTTCCAGATCGGCTATTTCATTCTTAAAATCATCTTTTTCGCCCATTTCTTTTTGGATAGCGCGCATTTGTTCATTCAGGTAGTAATCCTTCTGCGTTTTCTCCATCTGCTTTTTGACTCGACGTTTGATTTTTTCTTCAACTTGCAGAATCTCAATCTCAGAGAGCATCAGCGAATAAATGGCTTCCAGCCTTTCACTGATGGTGAAGATTTCCATAATCTTTTGTTTATCTTCCAGTTTTACATTCAGATGGGTCACCACCACATCAGCAAGTTTGGATGGATCGTCAATGGCAGAGATCGTTCCCATCATTTCTACATGAACTTTCTTGCTGAGTTTCAGATAAAGCTCGAAAGATTCCTTGATACTACGCATCAGCGCCTGTTTTTTAACATCACTCGGATCATCATCGACATCTTCAACATCGGCAACTTTTACAAGAAAGAAATCATCATTCTTCAGATATTCCTGGATAACACCACGGGTCTTGCCTTCTACCAGAACCTTGACGGTTCCATCCGGCAAACGCAGCAACTGGATGATAATGCCTATTGTTCCAACCCGATAAATATCTTCTTCCGCAGGATCATCTTTTTTTGCACTTTTTTGTGCCACCATGAAGATTCCTTTTTCATATTTCATAGCGGATTCCAGAGCAGCAATAGACTTTTCCCGGCCGACAAATAATGGAACAATCATGTGCGGGAAAACAACCACATCCCGGAGCGGTAAAAGCGGAATGATGTTCATTTTATTTTGATTATTATAATTTTGTTCCTCAGTCATTCATTTTTCCTAAATATTTTTTATGCAGACTCAGATTTTGTATCGTATATCAAAATAGGTTTTTCTTTATTGACAACAACTTCCTCACTGATCACACATTCTTTAATGTCCCGCTGCGATGGAATATCGTACATCACTTCGAGCATTGTATTTTCTAAAATGGACCGTAAACCACGAGCGCCTGATTTTCTTTCCATAGAAAGTTTTGCCACACAGCGTAATGCACCATCCGTGAACTTCAAAGTTACATTTTCCAATTCGAATAATTTCTTATATTGTTTGATGATCGCGTCTCTTGGTTCTGTCAAAATACGAACCAATGAAGCTTCATCTAGATCATCAAGCGTGGAAATAACAGGCAGGCGACCAATAAATTCTGGAATAAGACCGAATTTGAGCAGATCTTCAGATCGAACTTCTGTTAACAACTCACCAATTCTCTTTTCTTTTTTGCTTTTAATTTCTGCACCGAAACCCATGGTATTTGTGCCAATTCGTTTCGAAATAATGTTCTCCAAATCATTAAAAGCGCCACCGCAGATAAATAGAATATTTGTAGTATCAATCTGGATGAATTCCTGTTGAGGATGCTTTCTGCCTCCCTTTGGTGGTATATTAGCCATTGTTCCTTCCATGATTTTCAACAAGGCCTGCTGAACACCTTCTCCGGAAACATCCCGTGTAATAGATGGGTTACCCGATTTTTTCGCTATTTTATCTATTTCATCAATATAGACAATTCCTTTTGATGCACGTGCAACATCGTAATCAGCATTTTGCAACAGACTCAAAATGATATTTTCTACATCTTCACCTACATATCCCGCCTCAGTCAAAGTAGTGGCATCCGCTATCGTAAAGGGAACGTTGAGTAATTTTGCCAGGGTCTTCGCCAGCAATGTCTTCCCAGACCCTGTTGGGCCGACCAAGAGGACGTTACTTTTCTGGATTTCAACACCATCTGTAGAACTGACATTGGAAAATAGTCTTTTATAATGATTATAAACTGCAACGGATAGTATTTTCTTTGTTTTTTCCTGACCGATGACGTAGGAATCAAGAAATTTCTTAATTTCCTTCGGTTCAGGTAAAACATTTTTAGGACCTTTTTCTACCGTTTTTTCTTCTTCTTCAACAATACAACGGCACAATTCAATACACTCATCGCAAATATAAGCAGTCGGACCCGCTACCAATTTACGAACTTCACTTTGCATTTTCCCGCAAAACGAACAAAAAAGCATACCCTGGCCTCGATTATCTTTACTTCTTTTAATCACTTAAATTCTCCTTTATTTAACGCCAGATAACACAGGCTTTCTTACAACTATTTCGTCAATTAAACCATACTCTTTAGCTTGCTGGCTGGTCATAAAGTAGTCCCGCTCTGTATCATTCATGATTTTGGCCAGTTGTTGACTGGTTAATTCAGCTAGAATTTTGTTTAATTCATCTTTTAATCTTAAAATTTCTCTGGCTTGAATGTCAATATCTGTCGCTTGGCCCTGAAACCCACCCAACGGCTGATGAATTAAAATGCGTGAATGAGGTAGAGCAAATCTTTTCCCCTTCTCACCGGCCGCCAGCAGAATTGCCGCCATACTGGCCGCCTGCCCCATGCACACCGTAGAAATTTGAGGTTTAATATACTGCATCGTATCATAAATAGCCATGCCCGAACTAACATGCCCGCCGGGAGAATTGAGATAGAAAAATATTTCTTTATCCGGATCTTCAGCTTCCAAATAAAGCATTTGCGCGACAACGACATTCGCAACATTATCGTCGATAGCCGTTCCCAGAAATATGATTCTGTCTTTTAAAAGACGGGAATAGATGTCGAACGCTCTTTCACCTCTCCCATCTTGTTCCACCACCATTGGTATTAAATTCAATTAGCCACCCCCTGCTCCAGCCCAACTTTTTCAATGACTTTAATATTGGCCTGATGCCTAATAAAGTCAAATACCTTTTTCTGGATAATTTCTGATTTCAGAGAGTTCATCCTCTCTTCATTGTCATAGGCACTTTTAACAACCTCATAATCTGTATGATGAATTTCTGCTAATTCTTTGATATGATTATCGATATCGTCTTCAGAGACTGTAATCGCTTCTTTTTCAGCTATCTTTTTGAGCAGAAGAAAAGATCTGACCGTCTTTTCCGCATCCTGTTTAAATTGATCATGCATGCGCAAACTCAGATCCATTGCATTCTTCTCATCCATACCTGCGGATTTCATTCTCTTTTGTGTATCCGATATCATATAGAAAATCTGTCGCTCCACAAGTGATTGCGGTGCTTCAAATTCGTTGACCTTAAGAATGGCTTCCATTATTTTATCCTGCAATTCCAAATCACTCTGGCGCTTGCATTGTTCTTCCATTGATTGACGCACATCATTCTTTAAATCGTCCAGGGTGTTATACTTATCAAAATTTTTAATGAAATTATCATCAATTTCTGGCAGTTTTTGCTCTTTGAGACCTTTGAGAGCCACAGTAAAAATCACATCCTTTCCGGCCATTTTCTTTTCAGAATAATCGGTTGGAAATGTGAGGTTAATCTCTCTTGTTTCGCCCTTTCGCATGCCCGCAACTTTTTCTTCAAATCCGGGAATTAGTCTTTTTGATCCCAGTTCCAACAGAAAACTTTCCGCTTTAAGTTCTGGAAGAGATTCACCATCAAGTGTTCCTGTAAAATCAATTGTTACAAAATCACCCATCACTGCTTGCCGATCCTCCGTGACATCCTGCATCGTTGCAAACATCTTCCGGATTTCATGAAGCCGTTTTTCAATATCTTCTTCCGACACGGAAATTTTTATTTTTTCCAATTCCATGTGCTGATAACCACTCGGTTCAAATACTGGTTCTGTTTCAAACGAAGCACTAAAAGAAAAGTCTGCGTTTTCCTTTAGCCCATGCTGATCAACTTCAGGACGGGAAAGTGTTACAATCTTTCGATCATCAAGCTCCTGCCAATAGTATTTATTGACAATATTGGTAATCGCCTCCCCTTCGGCATCGGCTTTAAAATTATTTTCCAGTATCTTACGGGGGATTTTGCCCGGACGAAAACCTTTTATCTTGGCTTTTTTACCAATATCACGATAAACATTCTCTAATTCTTCTTTAACAAAAGCCCAGGGTATCTCAAATGATATCTTTTTCTTAACCTGGCTGATATCTTCTAATTTTACGCAAAGATCGCTCACTACTTTTTCTCCTTCTATTAAATTAGTATGCACTTTCATTCTGGTGCGAGAGAGGGGACTTGAACCCCTAACCGCTTGGGCGGGCTGGATCCTAAGTCCAGTGCGTCTGCCAATTCCGCCACTCTCGCCTTTTGATTACATTGGAATTATATATTCATTACTCAAAATGTCAACGCGGATTCTCATGGGCGCACTGCAACAAAACCAGTTAAATTGTGCTTTTCGTCGTCATTCCTGTAAATGATAATCCCCTTTATTGCAAGAAAAAGATGACCCATGCTTGGAAACTACTTTTAGCCCTTTTACTTATGCCATTTCGTTTCAATGGTCTCCCTAGAAAGTATCAGAAATAAAACAAAAGATTAGAAATTGGAAATGGTCGGGGCGAGTGGATTTGAACCACCGGCCCTCTGAACCCCATTCAGATACGCTACCAGACTGCGCCACGCCCCGACATCTTATACTGTAAAGTGTTGAGGTCATTACCACCATCGAGAAATCATGTCAAGAGCAAACAAAATAGTAAGCCATCATATCCGAAATACTGAAGTGTGGCAATGCATGAACCAGAAATTCCACATGAATATGAAGGGCTATTTTCTCCTTGAACTAAAATAATCATTAAAGTATGATAACATCATGATTCACAAAACAAACAGAAAATCTTCCAAATTAATTGGAACTTTACAGGCCATCTTATTTGTTTCAACCTTCTTACTCCTTCTTTATGCTGTTCCCTCTCATGCGGATATTTACAAATATGAAGATGAAGAAGGTGTGATCCATTTGACAAACGTGCCTTCTAATCCTAAAGCAAAATATGTAATGATCCTGAAGGAAAAAAGAGTGTTTTTCCCGAAAGGCATAGATATCCGCCAATATGACAAGATTATTTCCCAGGCCGCCAGCAAATTTAATCTTGATGTCGCCTTGATTAAAGCCGTCATTAAAGCAGAATCAAATTTTAATCATAAGGCTGTTTCGTGTGCCGGCGCAAAAGGGCTTATGCAACTGATGCCACAAACCGCTTCGCACATGAAGGTTGATGACGTTTTTCATCCTGTTGATAATATTGAAGGAGGTGCCCGTTATCTACGTTATCTACTAAATCTCTACAGAGGAAACTTGACACTTGCACTGGCTGCTTATAATGCGGGCGAAGGCGCCGTTGCAAAATATAATTATGGCGTACCCCCTTACCGTGAAACACAGAATTACGTCAGGCGAGTTCTTGCACTATATGAGTCATACAGTAAATCGTAAAACCTACCACTTTTCGACATAGAGATATTGTCTTAATTTTGAAAATTTTTTCTCTTTAATTCCATTGATAACCATCAACTGTTCTAATTTTTCAAAACGTCCATTTCGCATTCGCCATTCTAAAATATTGGCAGCCAAGACATCTCCCACTCCGGGAATTAATGTTAATTCATCAAGACCTGCCAAATTAATGTCTAGGGGCAACCCGAGTGCCAATCTCTTCGCGGCTCCCATTTTTTCGATGACAATCTTTCGATGATCTTCTTCAGGAACAAGTCTTATTTTTGTTCCGTTTTTCAGTTTAAAATCTTCTGTACGTATTTTCTTGGTTTTAAGACGTGAAAACATTTGATTGACTGAGATTCCCGGTTCAACAAAAAAGACACCAGACGCTCCGTTTTCGTCAACGACTTCAATAGCGATTGTCTCAGAGCCTGAGGTGGATAGAACTGGACTTTTCGTATTCATCTGAGATGATATAAAAAAATGGATCAAGGGAATCAACGCTAGGATAACAGACACTGCGATGAATCCCCTTATCTGACGTTCAAATATCATCATTTTTAATTTTTCTTTTCTAAATGAAATGCATCGTGAAGCACCATGACAGCCAATTCCGTATATTTTCTCTGAATTACACAGGATATTTTGATTTCGGACGTGCTTATCATCATGATATTGATACTCTCATCCGCCATAGTTTTAAACATTTTTGCCGCGACGCCCGAATGACTGACCATGCCCACGCCAATGATTGATACCTTTGCGACTTCATCATCCACTTCCACTTTTTTGGCGCCAATTTCCTTGGCTGTTGCTTCAACGATTTTCTGTGCTTCTTTCATATCTTTTTTCGAGACAGTGAAGGTTAGATCTGTATAACCTTGCGTGCTGGCGTTTTGAATGATCATATCGACACTGATATTGCGTTCCGATAAAGGCATAAATAAATTTGCTGCAATCCCCGGTTTATCCGGTATATGAACAACGGTAATTTTCGCCTGATCACGATCATAAGTGATTCCTGACAATACTTCTCGCTCCATCTCTTGATCCTCCTTCGTTACAAGTGTTCCGCCTTCATCGGAAAAGGTTGATTTGACATAAACAGGCACATCATATTTCTTAGCCATTTCTACGGATCGGGGTTGCAATACTTTGGCGCCAGTCATGGCCATTTCCAGCATTTCGTCATACGAAATCTTATCCAGTCTTCTGGCTTTAGCGCAGATATTGGGATCGGTTGTATAAACGCCGTCTACATCTGTGTAAATATCGCATCGTTCGGCATTTAGCGCCGCGGCCAAAGCAACCGCACTCGTGTCGGAACCACCGCGACCCAGGGTGGTAATATTATTATCCTCATCAACGCCTTGAAATCCGGCAACAACAACAATCGTGCCCTTCTTGAGTTCTTTCTGAATGACATCGGTATCGATCAAGGATATCCTTGCTTTCTTGTAGGCATTGTCTGTTAATATCTTAACCTGAAAACCCAAAAAGGAGCGAGAGCGATAACCCATCGAATTTAGCACAATGGATAGAAGAGTAATCGTCACTTGTTCCCCTGTTGATATCAATGAATCATATTCTCTTTCATCGGGGGAGTCAGCAGCGCTATGCGCTAGATCTATCAATCTGTTTGTTTCTCCGGCCATGGCAGAGAGTACCACAAGAACGTCATGACCTGAATTCTTCTCGCAAATCGCCTTGTTTGCCACATTTTTTATCTTTTCGATATTTGCCACCGATGTTCCGCCAAACTTCTGAACAACCAACCCCATATGCTAAACCTCCCTCTTGATATCCTTTACTAAGTTCCGAATTCTTTTTTTTGGCCCGCTGATCGTGATTATCCTTGTTTTTTCATCTTCGTACTTAAAATTGATGGTTACAGTATCGGGCGGCAAAGCATTTGTAATTTTCTCCGCCCACTCAATGGCGACCACGCCCTTTCCCGACACATATTCATCGTAACCCAAATCATCCAGTTCACCTATCTGGTTTAATCGATAAACATCAAAATGGTAAAGGCGGCATCGCCCCGGATACTCATTAATTAAGGTAAAGGTCGGACTGGTAATCGTATAATGATCCCCAACGCCAAGGCCCCGTGCCAACCCACTTGTAAAGCAGGTCTTTCCGGCGCCCAGTTCACCTGATAGTGCAAAAGTGTCGCCTTCTCCTGCCCTTTCCCCGATAGCAAAGCCGATTGCGAATGTCTGCTCGGCGCTTTTGGATTTTATTTTAAAAAGGGTATTTTTTTCTCTCATGAGAACATACGTAAATCTATCATTAAAATTTTATTTTTCCAGCAAAACCATCGCGGATGAGTAATTTTTTGTATGAGTAATACTCAAATGAATTTTTTTAATTCCAGCTTTCACAAAAAAATCCCTAGCGCCGCCAGACAAACTTATTTCAGGTTTTCCACTCTTCTTATTGATGACTTCAATTTCGAGCAATTTTACGCCTCTGCCGAGGCCCATTCCAATGGCCTTCAGGAACGACTCCTTCACGGCAAACCGGGCCCCGTAATGAATAAATGCCTGGGCATGCCGGCCGCAATAAGAGATTTCCCTGTCGGAAAAGACGCGGAATAAAAATTTATCACCCCATTTTTGAATAATTTTCTCAATCCGACCATTTTCCACGATATCAATACCAACTCCGTATATCATACGTTCCCTCTAAGTATGAATGATAGCATCCGTCACTGCGGCGACTTTTTTTATAAAAGCTATATCATGGACGCGGACAATATGGCAGCCTTTCAGAATAGCTGCGGTAACGGTTGCGGCTGTTCCTTCAATTCTGTCCCCAGGCGCCCCCCCGGTTACGTTGCCGATGAAAGCTTTGCGTGAAGTTCCAATCAGCACCGGCAAACCTAGTACTTTGAACTCATCTAATTTATTTATTATTTTATAATTATCTTCATACGTTTTGCCAAATCCGATTCCCGGATCGACGACTATTTGGTCCTTGCCTATCCCCGCTGCAATGGCTTTGCGATATCCATTTTTCAGATAATTAATGATTTCTTCCACTACATCATCATAGTCCAGACTACCGGTCTGCATATTGGAAGGTTTGCCTCTCATATGCATTAGAATTAAGGCGGCAGAGGCTTTTCGGACAACGCTGGCCATTTTTCTATCGCCCATCGAGCTTATATCATTTATGATTTCAGCTCCAACTTCCAACGATTTTTGAGCTACTTGGTATTTTGCTGTATCCACGGATATGGGAATACTCAACTTTCGTGCTAAATTCTCAACAATTGGAACAACCCTGGCGATTTCCTGATTCACTGTGACTGGTTTCGCTCCGGGTCTTGTTGATTCTCCGCCGACATCAATGATGTCGGCACCTTCGTCCGCCATTTGCAAAGCGCGCTCGATAGCTTTTTGCCGATCAAAGTAAAAATTGCCGTCGGAAAAAGAATCCGGTGTGACATTTAAAATACCCATGATTAAAGTTCTTTCGCCCAAAGTTATCTCGCGTCTCGATGTTTTAAGAACATAGTGATTTTGAGCGATGTTAACGATCAGATCCATAATATCCCGTGCAATTAGATTTAACCCGAAAGGTTGTTTTTCAATTTTTTTAGCCATGGACCAAATCTGCTTGATGGTCCCCATGAGCAAAACATCCGTCTTGTCAATTGAACAGGCAACACTGCCACGCGCAACTGCTGCATCGGCGCCCAGCGACAGCATTTCTTGCTTAATAATATTGGCTACTTTACAGGATTGCCCTGAAAGAAGAATATTAACGTGTTGCGTCTTAGGCGCCATTGCATCGATTCCATAAGGATCCACACCAATCTTCTGGAATATTTCAATCGCTTCGTTAAAATTATTGATTTTAACTATTTTCAAATTTGGCACCAAATTTTCAACAGGGAAAACTGAAATGTACCGATTATAAAAAAGAGAAACCTTATTATATTCCAAATGACTGGCAAATAGCACGCCTTGTAATGATGTTCATTGCCCATCATCCAAGTTTAGATCAGAAACGGAAAGGCCCACTGCGACCTATTGCTTCTGCTTTGCATGTTCGGCAGGTAAGGCGCTGCCGATGATCTCATCGATTTCCACATTATTAAGAACCTCTTTTTCCAGAAGTTCACTGGACATTTTATGCAGAATATCAATATGTTCATTTAGAAGCGATAAAGATTTGTCGTAGTTTCGCTTGACTATAGACACCACTTCCGCATCAATACGTTTTGCCGTATCCTCGCTATAATCCTTGTGTGTGGCAAATTCGCGCCCTAAAAATATTTGCTCTTCTTTCTTGCCATAACTCAATGGACCCATAGTCTGGCTCATGCCCCATTCACACACCATTTTCCGGGCTAGATTGGTGGCTCTTTCAATATCATTACCGGCACCGGTGGTATAATCTTTCAGCACAATTTCTTCGGCTGCGCGTCCGCCCAGCAATATGGCGATATTATTTTCGAGATATTGGCTGGGGTAGGTGTGCTTCTCATCAATGGGCAATTGCTGGGTTAAGCCCAACGCTCTACCGCGCGGAATAATCGTCACTTTGTGGATGGGATCGGTTCCGGGAATCAGACGGGCAACTAGTGTGTGGCCGGCTTCATGATAAGCCGTATTGCGTTTTTCCGTATCACTGATTACCATACTTCTTCTTTCAGTACCCATTAGAACCTTGTCTTTGGCGAATTCAAAGTCCACCATGTTGACTTTTTCTTTATTTAACCTAGCGGCGTTTAAAACTGCTTCATTAACAAGATTTTCAATATCCGCGCCTGATGTACCGGGCGTACCCCTGGCCAGAACAGCATAATCGACATCATCCGCAGCCGGTATCTTTCGGGCATGCACTTCAAATATTTGCTCCCGACCTTTCACATCGGGCAGAGGAACAACCACCTGTCGATCAAAACGTCCCGGGCGCAAAAGCGCCGGATCCAGAACATCGGGACGGTTAGTTGCAGAAACCAGAATAACGCCTTCATTGGATTCAAAACCATCCATTTCTACCAGTAATTGGTTGAGAGTTTGCTCTCGCTCATCATGACCGCCGCCTAAGCCCGCACCGCGGTGACGTCCCACGGCGTCAATTTCATCAATAAAGATGATGCATGGTGCGTTTTTTTTGGCTTGACTGAACAAATCCCGTACTCGAGAGGCACCTACACCGACGAACATTTCTACAAAATCAGAACCACTGATACTCAGAAAGGGTACATCAGCTTCCCCGGCTATCGCACGTGCTAAAAGTGTTTTGCCGGTTCCGGGGGGTCCCACCAGTAACAAACCCTTGGGAATGCGTCCACCTAGCTTGGTATATTTTTTGGGATCTTTTAAAAAGTCGATCACTTCTTCAAGTTCAGCCTTAGCTTCATTGACGCCTGCTACGTCGGCAAATGTTACTTTTTTCGATTTGTCGGTAATCAGGCGCGCTCTACTTTTACCAAAAGACATTGCCTTACCGCCCCCTGACTGCATTTGACGCATGAAGAAAATCCACACACCAATGAGTAAAAGCATGGGAAACCACGAAATGAAAATCATATACCACGGATTTTCTTCCAGTGGTTTAGCCGTAATTTTGACGTTTTTCTCCCTCAACATCCCAATCAGCTCATCATCTTTGGGCGCGTATGCTTTAAAGTTATTTCCATTAGCTAACTTGCCGGTCACTGCATCCCCCTGTATGGTAACTTCCGTAATCTCGCCATTATTAAGGTAGGATAACATTTCCGTGTAGTTAATCTCTTTTGAGTTCGGCTTCTGCTGATTAAATAACTGCCAAACAAGCAAAAAGACTAGAAGCACTGTCAGGACAAGTGCTATATTTTTTTGAAACTGATTCAATATTTTTCTCCTTAAAATCAAATATGTTTGTTGATCTTTATAATAATATCCAATTTAACTCAAATATTTTCTTATACTAGCTTGGTTTTTGATTACAAGGTCCGAATTTCAAGAATCAGAACATTTTTTGTTTCAGGCGACACTTTAACCCTTTCGCTTAGGTGCATGTTCTCGACCCAGATCACGGATTCCTGATCGGCAATAAGAGCAATGCCATTACGTTTTGGCCTTGGTATCTTCCGGTCAATAAACAACTTTTTTATTTTTTGAGATCCTTGCATTCCTAAAGGGTTAAACCAATCACCGCTTCTGCGATTCCGAATGATTAAGGGTTCTTTAATTTTATCCCTATCAAAATACGTTTTATTGAGACACTTAAAATCAACCTCATCCATTGTCACACGTTTTGTGGATAATATAACATGCCTTTCTCTTAAATCCACGGTCCCAGGAATCGTTAGCGGATATTCATAATCGCTTGTTTTTTCGATCCTATCGGAACTTATGACAACATGGTCATATTCTTTTTGTGCTCTAAGACGATAAGGCAATGAAACACTTTTCCCTGACGAGCTCTTGTTAACCAGATCAACAACCGATTGAATATGGGAAGATGAAAAACCTTTGTTTTCAGGTACCAGATCTTCGAGAACGGCCTTGAGAAGTCTGTAGCCCAGGGAGATGGGGAGCCTCTTAAAATATTCAGCAGAAAAGGATACTTCTTTCTTCTTTTTTTGAATCTGAGGCGATGTCAGGATCGCGCTTACATATTTGCCGATGAATTCATCATCGCGTCGAATAATATCCGCCATCCGCGCCAGGTTTTGTTCAATCCGGGGATTGTATTTTTCTTTTAGGTAGGGAATCAGCTCATTACGGATATGATTGCGCAAATAAACTTTGTTGTTGTTGGAACTGTCCTGACGATATTCGACACCGGCTTCTTTGAGAAAGTCGTTGATTTCCTGATGCGATACCTCTATCAAAGGGCGAATATATTTGTTCTCCCTCATCGGTAGAAAACCTTTAAGCCCATCCAAACCGCTGCCGCGCAAAATGTTGAGCAAGACGGTTTCCGCCTGGTCGTTCAGATGATGACCGAGCGCAATTTTATTCGCCACATGATCCATGGCAACTTTATCTAAAAACCGATACCTTTCCCGGCGGAAATAATCTTCCGGTGATATACCTTTGGGAATGGATAGATGGCGCATTCTTTCCGTGACAAAAGCTAGATTGAATTTTTTCGCCAGTCGCCGACAGAATACCTCGTCTCCTTTCGATTCATTGGCACGTAAACCGTGATTGAAATGAGCAACAACCATTTTCAGATTATTCGCCTGCGTCAAACCAACCAGGCTCAATAACAAGGCACAGGAATCCGCTCCTCCGGATAAGGCGACAACGACGTGGTCACCATTCTCCAGCAGTGAATATTTTTTTATGGTTTGTTCAATTTTTTTCAGCATCATTGAAAAAGAGAATTGATCTCCATGAGATCTTCGCAATAGAAATCGGCTTCCATCTCAAGCAAAGTCCGCTGGTTGCCTAGTCCATTTAAATAAGCACAGGACAAAATCCCCGCACTTTTAGCCAAGGCGATATCATTGATACCATCGCCGATAATGACTGTTTTCTGAGGATCTGCGTTGTATTTGGTTAAGAGATATTCGGCCACGCGTAGATCCGGTTTCTGAAACGGTGTTGAATCCGCGCCAACAATTTCCATGAAATACCGATCAATGCGAAGGGCACGGGCAATGGCCAAGGTTAAGTGATAACGTTTATTGGTGAGAATCACCTTCATTTTATGATTAAAATATTTCAACACATCTTCGATATGCGGGCAACGAACGGTCTGATCCATCAGATGCTTTTCGTAATAACTACTGAAAATGCTTATAGCCTCTTCCAGGCGCCCCTTGTAATTTTCTCCGAGCGATTTTTCTATCAATTTCTTCACGCCGTCGCCCACAAAGCTGAGAATTTCTTCAGATGATCGCGGATTAAGCCGCATCGCCGTCAGAGTGTGATTGATGGAAGACACCAGATCCGCGCCCGTATCGGCGATCGTGCCGTCAAAATCAAATATCATTAAATCCACTTTTTTCATTTTGTTCTCCTGATCTCTCTATAGCTGAGAGATTGTGCAAAAACAAGGTTCTTTGTTGGGAATGTATTCGGAAATAACATTTGACGGTTAGACGACTGTATGTTAGAAAACATTCCACCGCTTGGATCACTTGGAAAAGACTGAGACGGGAGTGTTAATACTGTCTCATACGGGTCTTCCTTACGCTGTGGAAGACCTTTTTTTATGGATCATGGGGATGACGAGGGGAAAAAAATCATTGAGGTTTGCCATTATCGGCGCAGGAATGGTCGGTACGGCCATCGGTTTTCTGTTAAAAAAGGCTGGCCATAATATTACGGCCATGGCCGATCTTTCTGCCGCTCATTTGAAAAGAGCAAGATCTTATACAGGGGCGGTGAGCTTCCATTACCCCGCACAGGCGGCGGATCTTGCCGATTACCTTTTGATTACAACGCCTGATGACCACATCGGGTCTGTTTGCGAAGCAATCGTCAGCGGTTCTTCCGTTAAGGGAAAAACGGTGTTTCATATGAGCGGCGCGGGAGGACTTGACCTTCTTCAATCTTCCGCTTTGGCCGGGGCCTCTGTCGCCAGCATTCACCCGCTCCAAAGTTTTTCCTCTATCGACAGCGCGATTGCAAACATTCCCGGCAGCTATTTCGGCGTGACAGCCTCTGCCGGATCAAAAAAAACCTCATTAGATATTGTCCGTGACCTCCAAGGGATCCCCATTTATATAACACCTGCACAAAAGCCTCTTTACCATGCGGCGGCCTGCATTGCATCGAATTATCTGGTTTCATTAATGAGCATTGTAGAATCGATTTATTTATCCATCGGCTTTTCAGATAAGGATGCCCGCAAGGCATATCTGCCGCTGGTTTATGGCAGTCTGAAAAATATTGAGAAACAGGGATGTGCCAAGGCGCTCACAGGGCCAATTGCACGCGGCGATTCGGGAACTGTACAAAAACATATTGAAGCCATGGCCTGCAATCTCCCCGCTTACGCACCCTTATACAAAGAACTGGGAATGATCGCAGTAAAACTTGCCCGTCAAAAAGGAACCTTGAGTTACGACCGGGGGAAAATCATTATGGAGCTTTTGAAAGGAGTAAAAAATGAGTACGCAAACTAAGATCACCAGGAAGACAATCCTCGACATAAAAAAAATGAAAACTCTTGGGGAAAAAATAACCATGCTGACGGCCTATGATTATGGAATGGCATCCATCTTGGACGAAAGCGACATTGACATCCTCCTGGTCGGTGATTCTCTGGGCAATGTGGTGTTGGGTTATGAATCGACCCTTCCTGTCACCATGGATGATATGGTGCGTCATACACAGGCGGTTGCCCGCGGCTCTCAAAAAGCAATGCTTGTGGCGGATATGCCGTTTTTATCTTATCAGGTCTCCCCAGAGTCGGCACTGGCCAATGCTGGCCGTTTATTAAAAGAAGGCAATGCTCAGGCGGTTAAATTGGAAGGCGGCCGGGAACACGCTGACATTGTCTATAAAATGACCTATGCCGGAATTCCCGTTATGGCGCATTTGGGATTAACGCCGCAATCTTTCAACCAGCTAGGCGGTTATAAGGTCCAGGGTAAACAGGAAGATGCTGCGGAAAAAATCATGCAGGATGCTAAATGCCTTGAAGAAGCGGGCGCTTTTTCATTGGTATTGGAGTGTGTTCCCGAAAAACTGGCGGCGGGGATTACCGCTGCTCTGTCTATTCCCTCAATCGGTATCGGTGCCGGTGTTCACTGTGACGGACAGGTTCTGGTCGTCAATGACATGCTGGGAATGAACGACAGAATGACGCCGAAATTTGTCAAGAAATACGCCCAACTGAATGCGGATATCAAAAATGCCGTCAAGCTCTATATCCAAGATGTGAAGACGTGCGCTTTTCCTGACGACAAACACAGTTTTAAATAGATTGGGAATGGGCAAATTGTTTTAACATGTTCCGATAAGTGCTGAGTAGAATATCCGGATGCACGAAGTAATCCGGTCTTTTCTCAAAATGATGCTTAACCAGCCGGGCCGCCGCGTTCTCGAGTCCAGTCTCATTCTGTAACGCCAGATGTAATCTGCCTATCATTTGAGCCGTCGCCTTTTTGCTTCTCATGATATACAGCGCTGCTTCTGCTCCGGTTATATATCCATAATGATCCGCGCATAGCCTTTTAACATCCAGCATGGCCAGCTTCTCCAAACTTTGCTGATAGGCATCGAAATTTGACCAAGCCGCAATGACATACTCGTTCTGATAGGGGATCGCCACCGCATCTGATGGAAATAAAGCTTTTAACTGCGGCACATAAGCAGAAATCGAACAAGGGGAGTGTCCCGGTGTCTCATAAATTTCAACGTGTCTGTCGCCCAGGTCAATCAGGCTGTTTTGTTTTAATTGTTCGCCATGCACGTCGTTGCGCCACTGCCAGTCCAATGAAGAAAGAAGGTTGGCATTGCCCCGCACTCTACGACAGACTTTGATATTATATTCATTGATCAGTGCAATCGCTTTAGGATTCGACAGGACGTCCCAGCCTCGAGATGATGCGTAAACCTTTATATGCGGCCACTTTCTTTTTAAAAAAGGGATAATGCCGAGATGATCAAAATGAGCATGCAGAATAATAATATGATTAATTTTTTTCTCGGAGATGCGCCAATCTGCGATCTGCCGAAAAAAATCCGGTAGTATATAACTCAAACCGGCGCTGATCAGAATGGATGATCTGCTTCCCTCCAGTAAATAAACACAGGATTCTTCCGTGCCTAAAAGCCAGAGTCCTTGATCTATTCGACCAGCTTTCTTAATTCTCATTAATTCTCGTAATAAATAATAACCGCGTTTTTCCTTAATCTAGCGGTCATCTTGGAAAAAGCTTCCGCTTGTTTTTGCTGCTCAAGGTAAATAGCTATTTTATCTTTTACTTCCTCAATTTTGACGGTTTTTGCAGGACTACGTCCCAAAACCTGAATGACATGATGCCCGAATTCCGTGGTCACCACCGGCCCAATCTGATTGATCTCCTGTGAAAAAGCAGCATCTTCAAAAGGTTTGACTGTCTGACCTTTTTTGATTTCTCCCAGATCGCCGCCATTTTCCTTGCTGGGGCAGTCAGAATTATTTTTGGCTATTTCGGCAAAATCCGCACCTTCTAAAACCTGTTTGCGCAGATTTTCTATCCTGACCTTCTTTTCAGCTTTTGTTTTCTCATCATCCTTGGCATCTATTGTAACCAGGATATGGCGAACGTGAACGCTATCTTGCGTGGTAAACTTTTCTTTATTATCCGTAAAAAATTTACTGATTTCCTTCTCTGTCGGTTTAGATTTTTTACCGGTTTCCATTTCGACGAGTTTTCTAATTTTTATTCCAAGAGCAATGTCTTCCCTGCGGATGCTGTTTTCTCTGAGAAAATCATCGATTTTCTTTTCCGGAGGAATATTTGCTTTTATTTGATTGATTGCCGCCCGCATTTCTTTATCCGTGACTCCAATCTTTTTATTATTCGTTTCGTTGGTAAGTAGTGTGCGTAAAACAAACTCTTCCATCAACTGCTTTTTTAACCCGGCCTGAGCTTCTTTCTTCTTGTCGGCTGGAATCTTATCTTGATAGAGTTTCATTTTTGCTTTGACACCTTTGGACAGATCATCCTTTTTTAACACGATACCGTCAACACTGACCGCCACGTCCTTGGGTTCAATTTGTTTGGACTCCATAATCGGTGGCATGATCATGGCTTTATCCATGCCGGGGAGCGACTCAGTTTGCGCGTTTTGCTGTGTTTGCTGCGAGGGTGTCTTTTTGGCCTCTTCTTTCTTACCGCAACCGAACGTCGTGGCTATCAGACAGACCAATACGACCGTCAGAACACTTTCAGCTAAGATTTTATTCATGAATTTCCCCCCGAAAATATTTAGCGATCATAAAATATTGATTAAGCTATATGCGAAATTATCCCGGCAAGTCAAGAAGATTATCCTCTGCTGCTGGCTTGTTCATCATTTGAACCGGCTTCGGATATAACCTAGAATTCTCATTTCATCTTCCGCTTCCGGAAAGCCTTCGTCGGGCATCCCTTCCGGAAATTTCTTATTGTGCATCTCCAGAATTTTCTTCAACGCGGAAATGAGACTGATTCGCGGATAAAATTCTTTTGTCAGATAGTTGACCAACTTTAACGTTTCAAATCCATCAAACCAATTGTGAAACTGCCTTTCATATGTTTCATAATCCTTTAAGTTTTGGCGGATTCTTGGCCAGACGGATAAAAAGCCGCGTGCAACTAAAAAATTCCTTAAACCCGAGTCGATCTCCCATGCTTTGGTGATAATCTGATTTTCGGAGCAGTTAAACGATTGTTTCATCACGGCAATCCATTCCTTCAAGATAATGAATATTCGAGGATCGTATAGACCTATCTCAGGACTCGTGCCGGTAATAATCTTTTCAATCGCAGCACCCGTGCCAAAGGGAACCCGTCTGGAAATACGAGCAGACGGATAGACTACCGTTTCGCTGATTCGGCGGATTGGACCTGTTTTTGCCAGTTTGTTCAGAAAATAAAAATCCTCTCCCGCCCCGCGGCGATTCATTCCACGCACGGAAAGATAACTATCAGCCGTTGTAACAATAGTTGAACCAATCGAATGAAAAGCATAGGGAGATTGGGCGTATTGCAGACCTAATACCCAATAGCGCAGAAAGATTTCATAGTAACACATTGCAGATCTCTCGATTGCGTTCAAAGGCAATTGATGCTCATATTCAACAACACCCGTCTGAGTTTTACCAGAGGAAAAAAAATTTCTGATGACCGATAAATAGTCCGGTTGAACAAGGGTGTCAGCATCCAGGCTCAAGATGAGACACTGTGCGCTGCAAGGATTCGTCAGCAGACGGAGAGCCATATCCATACCTATTTTGCGGGCCATCCCGACGCCCCCAAGACGAAAAGGAATTTCCATGCCATTTGAGGAGGCGTCAATATAGCCAAGTCTCAGCGGTCTGTCGGCTATTTTCTGCAATGAAGCATAAAGATCATCGGCAAGCACCGATTTATTGAATGGGCGTTTATTAATTAAAGCGCTCAGCACCGCAAGGGTTTGAGCATTATTCTCCTTATCGGCAAATGATGCGTCAGCCTTATTGTTGACGACGCAGAGGATCAGCGCTCTTTCCAATGACTCATCATTGTTGGCAGCGACAGACGCCAGGGTGGCAAAGAGCATCTCTCTTTCCGCGTATGCCGGAATAACAACAACCTGTTCGATATTTTCAAGATTTCCTGCCTGCAGTTTCCAAGGAAACTCCGCAGCGTATCTATGTAGATAATCATTCAACAGGGAAGTTTTTTTCATGACAAGACTCTAAGCACACGGCCATGAAAGGCAGGATAATCTTTCCCTGAAATCCACTCAATCGGCACGCCTTTTTTTTCCATACGCCGAAACCACGTCATCTGCCTCTTGGCAAACTGGCCGATGGCGATCTGAAGTTTTGCAGTCATCTCATCTTTCGTTATCAAGTTTTGCAGATAACGAGCGATATAACGATATTCCAAGCCAAAACTATCCAAACGCTTCCATGATAAACCCAGTGACTGTAATCTTGACACCTCTTCAATCATTCCATCTGCCATCCTCTCTTGAAGCCTAGCCGCAATTCTCTGCCGTAACTCGGCCATTTCCCAATGGATGCCGAATATTCCGGCATGGACAAAAGGTCTTCTCATTTTTCCGTCTGATGTATTTTGTCTGACCTTTTCAATTTCTATTTTTCTGAGGAGTCGGTTTCTGTCTTCAAGATCTGTTTTATTGTGTAAAACAGGTTTCATGGCCAATAGAATTTCCTGAAGTTCCGTCTGCGATTTCCAAGCAAGCTCTTCTCTCAAATGTTTGTCGATTTTTGCTTGCGGTAGAACATAATTGGTCAACACGGCATCCAAATAAAGACCGGTGCCGCCAACCAGTATGGGCAGGATTTTTTTCCCCTGTAGGTCATTGAATATTTCATAAAATTGTTGCTGAAATTCAAAAACATTAAACTCCTGCTCGGGCTCAAGGATGTCAATCAAATGATAGGGAATCATTCTGCCATTTATCCGAAACTCAGACAAATCCTTGCCTGTACCGACATCCATCCCCCGATAAACCTGACGTGAATCCGCCGAGATAATTTCTCCCTGAAGATCCGCGGCCAATCTGGTCGCAAAAGTTGTTTTGCCGGATGCAGTTGGCCCGAGTATGACGATTAGATTTTTTTTCATGACGACGGCCCTGAAATGATTTTTCTTATATGGCGTGTGCCGAACAGCATACCCAAAAAAAATGCCCCGGTAAACGGGGCATTTTACTTAAAGTTAATTAATTGGAATGATTATAGTGGTTGAACATTCGTTGCGCTGGGTCCTTTGTTACCCTGTTCAACGTCGAAACGAATTCTCTGACCCTCATAAAGAGTTTTAAATCCGGTCCCGGAAATGGCACTATAATGAACAAAGACATCTCCGCCCTCATCGTTTTCAATAAAACCAAACCCCTTCTTCTCGTTAAACCATTTTACTTTTCCTTCTGCCAATGCTAAAAGTCCCCCTTTCAAATGTTTGTTTCCTCCGGTTAAAGACCATTAGAAACTAAAAAAACCGCACAAATTCTTATCTTGCTTTAAGAATCCTCTGCGGTTAATTTTTCTTTATAAAACAATCTCAACACTAAAAATTTCCTAGCTAAAACCATTTATCTCTTGTGCAACCAATCTCTACCATATAACATTGGTTCCGACCTTAACACCATTTTCATTAAAATCAAGCTTTTTTTTCAGCTTTTTTTTCATGAATATATTTTTTCAAATGCTTGGCTAGCTGAGTTTCCTGTCCAGAGAAGAAATGATCCGTTGCCCGAAGTATCGTCAATCTTGAATGAATATATTCGGCTTTTCCCCTTAAATCATCCACATCACAAAACGGGTCGCGATCGCCGCAGATTATTATTTCTACGTCGTTTTTAAGTCCCTCCCAATCAAAATCAAAATATTTTTGCGGTGGAGAAATTAAAATTGTGGAACTGATCTGAGAAAGTTTATCATGGAGCAGGCGGCAGCAAACCCAGGCACCAAAAGAATAGCCTGCCAGAGTAATTTTTTTGACGCCTTGATTTTGAACAAATTCACAGGCCGATAAAATATCCTGTTTTTCTCCCCTGCCTTCATCATAGCGGCCGGTGCTTTCCCCGACACCGCGAAAATTAAAACGTAATGTGGAATAGCCGCAAGACGAAAATACATCCTGTACGGTTTCCACAACATTGTTGTACATGGACCCGCCCATCAGCGGGTGCGGATGGCAAATTACAACGCCCGCATCCCCTGCCCCCTGACACCATAACCCTTCACCCATAAGCGAACCGTTTTTCCAGAATACTTTTTCTTCCTGCTGCATGGCATTTATATATCGCCCGCACGATGACAGGCGCATAATCCCCCTCCCTGACATGACTTAAGCTTCGGTTGCCTCTCGTCACAAATTGCTATCTTATAGAAACAACGATTTTTAAAATTGCACCCCTGATCACCCGCATCCAGGGCTTCTCCGCGAATCGTAATTTCGCGCTTTGGCTTATGAGGATCGCAGTTAGGCATGGCCGCCAGCAACATTCGCGTGTAGGGATGAAGCGCGGCCTGATACAGATTATTTTTATCCGCAAGTTCAACAATACATCCTAAATACATCACCGCAATTCGATCGGACACATGGCGGATGACATTGAGGTCATGAGAGATAAACAAATAGGTCAATCCAAAATCTTTTTTTAAATCTTTGAGCAGGTTTAAAATTTGCGACTGAATTGATGCATCAAGCGCGGAAACCGGTTCGTCGGCAATGACCAGCGCAGGCTGAAGCGCCAGCGCACGCGCGATCCCGATGCGCTGCCTCTGCCCGCCGCTGAATTCATGCGGATACCGTTTGGTCTGTTCGTGACTCAAGCCGACTCTGGTCATCAGTTGAACAGATATTTCCCTGTTTTGTTTCCGTCCGGCAATCTGATGAATATTGAGCGGCTCCTGAATGATGCTGATCGCTGATTTTCGAGGATTAAGAGACGAATAGGGATCCTGAAAGATCATCTGCACACGACGACGGTAAATTTTTAAATCATCGGAAGAAAATGCAAAGATATTTTGATCTTTAAAATAGGCCCTGCCGGCGTCCGGTTCCTCCAGTCTTATTAGCAACCTCGCCAGCGTTGATTTGCCGCAGCCTGATTCGCCGACCAGCCCCAGTGTTTCCCCCTCAAATATCTGCAGATCGACACCATTTACAGCCCGGATAATCCTGGGCCGGTTTTGCAGGAATCCGCCACCGAGAATATATTTTTTCCCCAGCTTTTGAATATCAATCAAGACAGACGCCATAAGGATGCATTACTCTTTCATTTTACTATTCTTTGAGAAATAAAGCAGGACACAAAATGACCGCTTTCAATTTCCATTAACTCCGGCTCCCGGAGACGACATTTGTCCTCGGCCATTGCACAGCGCTCGGAAAAACGGCAGCCAGGGGGAAGATCATAGAGACTGGGAACCGTTCCGGGAATCGTTTTTAAATAGGCTTCGCCGTTAGCCTCCGTGTCGGCGCACCCGGAAGGGCGGGATTCGATCAGACCACGGGTATAGGGATGCTGTGGTCGTGAAAATAATTTTTCCACCTCAGACGTTTCAACAACCTTGCCCGCATACATCACCGCCACCTTTTGCGCCGCTTCGGCAACAATCCCCAGATCATGCGTGATCAGGATAACCGCCATATTGTTTTTTTCTTTCAGAGCAGAAATTAAATTTAAAATCTGCGCTTGAATCGTTACATCCAGCGCTGTAGTCGGTTCATCCGCCAGCAGCAACTGGGGGCGACAGGACATGGCCATAGCAATCATGACGCGCTGACGCATACCGCCGCTCAGCTGATGGGGATAATCTTTCACCCTTCTTTCGGGCTCGGGAATACCGACTTCTCCCAAAAGCCTCTCGCTCAGGAACAGCGCCTCTTTGGCTGGAACATGTTGGTGCAGACGAATCGCCTCCGCAATTTGCTCGCCTATGCGCAAAACGGGATTGAGCGACGTCATCGGTTCCTGAAAGATCATGGCGATATCTCTGCCACGTTTTTCCCGCATCTCTTCTTCGGTTAAGGATAACAAATTCTGACCATTCAGCAGTACCTCGCCTCTGGCAATTCGACCATTGGCCGGAATCAGTCCCATAACGGAAAGTGCTAGCATTGTTTTACCGCATCCGGATTCCCCCACAATGCCCAGAGTTTCACCGGCGTGCAATATCAGAGAAACGCCGTCAACCGCCTTGATGACACCTCTGGCCGTTGAAAATATCGTCTTTAAGTTTTTAATCTCCAAAAGCGTTTGCATGATTATTCTTTTATATACTGTCGTAAATATTCAACAAGCAAACGTACCGTTACACCTGATGCACCCTTTGGGATATAGGCCTTATCTTTTTTTGCCCAGGCAGGACCTGCGATATCCAGATGGACCCAGGGGTAATTGCCCACAAACTTGCTCAGAAATGCGGCAGCCGTGATCGCGCCGCCCGATCGTCCGCTGCTATTTTTATAATCGGCAATATCGCTTTTTATCAATTCGGAATAACTTTCCCATAACGGAAGTTCCCAGACCAGTTCTCCGGTTGTCTGAGCGGCACGATTAATCTCTTTTTTCAGATGATCATCCGTACCCATCATGCCGATTACATCTTCGCCCAATGCTACAATGCACGCACCGGTCAGGGTGGCGATATCAATGATGACCGCCGGTTTATATTTGGATGCGTAGGACAGGGCATCGGCCAGAATCAGCCTTCCTTCGGCGTCCGTGTTCAGCACTTCAATTGTTTTGCCGGAATAAGATTTTAGAATGTCACCCGGTTTTAAGGCGCTACCGCCGGACATGTTTTCAGTGGCCGGCACTAGACCGACGATGTTGATCGGCAGCTTCAGATCTGCCGCTGCCATAACGACGGCCATAACCGCCGCGCCGCCGGACATATCTGTTTTCATCTCGTCCATTTTTTCCGCAGGCTTTATGGAAATACCGCCGCTGTCGAAGGTCAAACCTTTACCAACCAAGGCAATCGGTGCCCCCCCCTTTTTACCGCCGGTGTATTCCAGAATAATGAATTTCGGCGGTTGATTACTGCCGGAAGCGACACCCAGCAGAGCATTCATGCCCAACGCTTTCAGCTTTCCCTTATTTAGCAAACGGCAGGAGACGTTTTTTCTTTTTGCGATTTTCTCGGCATGGGTGGCCATAATCGACGGCGTCATTTCATTGGCCGGAGCTGAAATGAGATTGCGAGCAAAGTAAACGGCGTCTGTAATGATTTTCGTCTTTTTGACTTCATCTTGCAGCATGAAATAATCTTTAGGCTCAGCCACAATCTCCAACAGTCGCATTTCATGGATCTCATCGCGGCCGACGGTTTTATAAGGTGTATATTGATACAGTCCCAGGATTGCCCCTTCTACAACCGCGGCAATAACTTTTTCTTTTTGTTCCGGCATTGGATTCCAGTCAATAGACGTCGCCGCATTTTTAATATTCAAGTCTCGCAGCTGCTGCATGACCTTAGCAAAAGCGTTGCGAATTTTTTCCAAATTCAGTTCGCTTTTCCTGCCCAGACCGACCAGCGTAATTCTCTTTGCGGGCAATAAGCCCCTAGTATAAATCACATATACTTGCGATGGCCTGGCCTTAAAATCACCGCTTTTCATGATGTCTCCCAGCAGTCCTCGGGTTTTCTGATCAGCGCTTGATACTAACCCCGAAAACGCCTTTTCATCTTCGTAAAGTGCCAGAATAATTGCTTGAGTTTTCGTATCGACAAGATTTCCTTTTTTAACTCTAATATGCACTTTAGCCTCCATCGTAGAATCTAAAATCTCAGTAAACCTGCGACCCTGTTAGGGCTTCATGAAAAAATCTGATTTGGCATCATAAACCTTTAATCTATTCGATTTCCATTGTATATGAAAACTTGAATAACATATCAATAGACAACATGGCACGATCTCAAAAGGTTCCGTCCGCTAATATCCTGGCGTCAAAAATCCATGAAATGTTTACTACACAAAAGTTACACAAAAGGGAAGATGTTGCGAATGAATGACAATTGCAACCGATTGATTTTTTGGAGGCGGCAATCGGATTCGAACCGATGAATAACGGTTTTGCAGACCGCTGCCTTAGCCACTTGGCTATGCCGCCATAAAAAAATGGAGCGGGCGAACGGATTTGAACCGTCGACGTCTACCTTGGCAAGGTAGCACTCTACCACTGAGTTACGCCCGCTCACTTAAGAACGCGGGTGAATATAACAAATAGACTCATCTTGTCAATAGAAAAATGAACAAACGCTGATGATTCATTTTTTTATATCGCTGTTGCACTCATGAAGGTAGAAGTCACTAAGCCCCGAAAATGTCATTTCTTTCCAGTCCCCCGATAAAACTTAATAAAGTAATCCATACCTGAATAAATCGTCAGCAAAAAAGCTACATAAAGAACGATCGTGCCCACGAAATGCGCATCCACGCCCAGAAAAGGATAATGAATCATCAGGGCGGTCACGGCAAAGATTTGTGCCAGTGTTTTTTGTTTTCCAAGAATACTGGCCTGAATGTAAATTCCTTCCGAGGACGCGATGCTACGGATGCCATCTACGATCAAATCCCGCATGATAATAATAACAACAATCCAGGCATCAATTCGACCAATGGGAATCATCAGGATCATGGCCGAATTAACAATCAATTTATCAGCCAGCGGATCCAGAAACTTACCCATCGTTGTAATCATGTTGTATTTACGTGCGATAAACCCGTCCGCGAAATCCGTAATAGCGGCCAGGACAAACAAAGCCGCCAACACCAGAGACCAAAAAGGACCGGGCGATGCCAGCAGTAAAAACAAAAAAGGTACCACGCTGATGCGGGCCATGGTTATGCTGTTGGGCAGGTTAAATATTTCGCGTCTTTCATTCATTTTTGTATCAGCCGATCTGTCAATAATACTTCAAAAATTATGAAGTTACTTTTATTCTTTCGGCACTTTTTTCCAATCTTCCAAAAACAAAGCAATGCCTTTATCCGTCAAAGGATGCTGCGCCAGTTGCGCGATGACTTTAAAAGGAATTGTGGCAATATCGGCACCCATTAAAGCGGCATCCAGAACGTGCTTAGGATGACGAATGCTGGCTACAATTACTTCAGTATCATACTCATAGTTGTCGTAAATATCCAGAATCTGCTGCGTCAGCTCCATACCATTGTGAGCGATGTCATCCAGTCGTCCGACAAACGGGCTGACGTAGGCCGCACCTGCTTTGGCGGCCATCAAGGCCTGAAGCGGCGAAAAAATCAGAGTCTGATTCACCTCGATGCCTTCAGCCGCAAACATCTTGGTTGCCTTTAGACCTTCGGTGGTCATGGGGACTTTAATTACAACCTGGTCTCCCAGACGAGCCAGTTTTTTCCCTTCGACAAACATACCTTTTGCTTCCAAACTCAAAACTTCCAGACTGACAGGCCCTTCCACAATTGCCAAAATTTCTTTGACGACAGAATCAAAGCCTTTTTTTTCTTTGGCAATCAGTGACGGATTCGTCGTGACGCCGTCCACCATACCCAACGCCACCCCTTCCTTGATTTCCGAAATATTTGCGGTATCGATGAAAAATTTCATAATTCCCCCTATATATCCCTCATTAGCTATTTTTTTCTGACAGGTATTTCGCACAGCACTCCGAACTGCAAAAATATTGCTGCCGACCGTTAATTTCTTTGACGTACGCCTGACTCTTGGGAACGTAGGTTCTGCAAAACGGATCCTGTACCAGATCTTCTCCTTTGGACGGCGTGGCATCCACACGGCAATCTTTTAATTCCTGAGATTTTACCCGCTGGAACATTTTTACAATTTTATAACCAACGTAAAACAATACTAAAACGACTAATACTTTAATAATTTGGATCATAATTACCTTCTTTTCTTAATGATCATAAAGTTCGACAATCTTTTTACTATCTAACCTGTCTTTCAATCCTCGCATCGAAATTCCAAAAACCGGATGAATCAAATATGAAGCAATTTCACACAAAGGTTCCAGCACAAATCGCCTTTGATGCATTTCGGGATGCGGAACAATAACATCAACTTCGTGAATGATTTCATAGCCATATAAAATCAGATCAAGGTCAATGATGCGAGGTGCGCCTGCAAATGTTCGCACCCGTCCCATCATCTTCTCAATATCCTGCAATGCCTGTAAAAGGTCTCTGGGCAAAAGCGTTGTTCGAATCTCCGCCACTGCGTTGACAAACCAGCTTTGGCTTGTAAGGTCTGCACGATGAACCCTGCTGCCTGGATCAGAAATTACTGGTTCTGTTTTATAAAAAGAAGAAATCCTTTCTAACGTAATACCCGAAGTAGAGGACATTCTACAAACGGACTGCCTGCATTGATGCAAAGGATTACACAGATTGGAACCAATGCCTATATAAGCAAGAATGCCTTCCAACATAGATCCTGCTTACTTAATTTTTTTTAATCCTAAAACATCCTGCATGTCATACAGGCCGTTTTTCTGATTCACGATCCATTGCGCTGCACGAATTGCCCCTTTGGCGAAATTATCACGGCTCTGTGCGCGATGAGTAAATTCCAACCTCTCGCCAATACCACCAAATATGACCGTGTGCTCGCCTACGATATCTCCGGCGCGAATGGTCTGGATGCCGATTTCTTTTTTAGTGCGTTCACCAATCAACCCCCGGCGCGTATAAACCGCGTCCTTTCTAAGGTCTCGTCCCAGTTTGTCGGCAATCACCTGTGCCATCTGCAATGCTGTACCGCTCGGTGCGTCCTTTTTTAAATGGTGATGAGCTTCAATGATTTCGACATCATAATCGTCATTAAGAATACCGGAACAATACTCCAGCACTTTCAACATCACATTGACTCCGACGCTCATGTTCGGCGATAACACACAGCGTGTTTTTTCTGCAAGCAGGCTGACGATTTTCATCTCCTCGGGCGTAAATCCCGTGGAACCGATCACAATACTGCGATTTTTCTCACTGGCAATTTTCAGATAATTCAGAGAGGCTTCATGATTAGTAAAGTCTATGACCACATCCGCCTGATCAATGCAATCGGCCAATTTATCGCTGACCAGCGCACCGGTTCTGCCTAATCCCAGAGAATGGCCGACGTCTCTTCCAATAATCGGATGGCCCGTCACCTCGATGGCCCCGACAACCCGGATATATTCCATGGCTGAAATAAGGCTGATAATTCTACCTCCCATTTTCCCACCAGCACCAGTGACGATTGCCTTAACCATAACACCTACTCCTTAGCTTATAATTATTTTTGGTGTAATCATGAGATCAAGCCGTAATTACCCATTACCTTTTTGAGCTTATCATAATTTGCCGGAGCCATCTTGCACAAAGGCAGCCTGTATTCATATTCAATTTTCCCCATAAGCGACAGAGCCGCTTTAACGGGAATCGGATTCGTTTCTACAAAAAGAATATCAAATAAAGGACTCATTTTGTGATGCAATGCCCGAGCATTAGCCAAGTTACCTTCTTCGACGGTATCGACCAGGGCAGCCATATCGGCGGGAACAATATTGGACGCAACGGAAATGATGCCTCTCCCGCCTATAGCCATTAGCGGAAGCGTTAATCCATCATCACCGGATAAAACATCAAAATCCGAACCACATAAATCAAGGACATCGTTCATCTGCTTGAGAGAACCGGATGCTTCTTTTACACCAACAATATTATTGATTTTCGCCAGACGGGCAATCAATTCCGGTGACATATTTACGCCGGTTCTTCCGGGAATATTATAGGGGATGATCGGAATCGGCACATTATGCGCAATCATTTGAAAGTGCTGATAGAGACCTTCTTGAGTCGGTTTGTTATAGTAAGGACAGGCAATCAGCGCGCCGTCCGCACCCGCCTCATAGGCATGCTTGGTTAAACGCAACGCTTCCGCTGTACTGTTTGATCCTGTTCCGGCAATGACTGGAACTCTTTTCCGGGCCGCGTCGATCGTAATTTCAATCACCCGGTCATGCTCATCGTGGGTCAAAGTCGGTGATTCCCCTGTTGTCCCGCAAGGTACCAGGCCATCGATTCCTCCTAAGATCTGAAATTCAATGAGTTCCCGCAGAGCTTTTTCATCCACCTGACCATTTTTAAAAGGTGTTACCAGAGCGGTAATGGCTCCTTTAAACATAAAAATGCCTCCTGGATTTTTGTTTATTTAAAATCTATTTCCACTGCCTGCGACTCGCGGCAGATACCGGCATCATCGTATAACTTTAAACGATAACTGTATATTTTCCCCTTTTCGACCAATAAATCATCAAATCTGTACTCTTTTTTTTCATTTTTGGCATTTTCTACCTGCATTTGGCCTATTTTTTCGAACGTCCGTGGACAATCCCTGCAAATATTCCCCGCGCTCCCCAGTTGACTTTTCTCGATGATAATATGGCTCAGGATCCCCGCTTGATTTTGTAGCTGCCACGTCAACACAACAGCGTTTCCAGCGGCTGACACCGTTAATTTCTGTTCACCTTGATTTTGTGAAACAGCCGACGCCGGAGGAACTGGATTGGCTTTCAGTCCGCAACCGACCATCAGCAGGATCAAAACGATCCCGAATAATATTTTATTTTTTGCCAAACTTTTTTTCAAATTCCCGAATCCTTTCTTTCACAGCCGTTTGCGCCGTGCCGCCCAGATGCATGCGAGCATTGACGGAATTCTCCAGTTTTATCCTGGAGACGATATCCGCTTTAAATCCCGCGTAAAATGTTTGATAATCACTGAATCTGAGCTCCTCGAGTGTCTTATTATTTTTGACCGAATGGGCAACGATGTTGCCGACAATTTCATGCGCCCGACGAAAAGGAACGCCTATTTCCACCAGATACTCAGCCACGTCCGTCGCTGTGGAAAAACCGCCACTTGCCGCCTGATACATTTTGGCGGCATTAAATTTTGTATGAGCCAGCATCTCGGTAAAAATAGCCAGACAGTCTTTCACTGTATCAACGGCATCAAACAGGGGCTCCTTGTCCTCCTGCAGATCACGATTGTAAGTCATGGGCAGTCCTTTGATCAGCGTCAGAATCGTAAATAAATCACCATAGACACGCGCCGTTTTACCCCGGATCAATTCCGCAATATCCGGATTTTTCTTCTGAGGCATAATGCTACTTCCGGTGGTATAGGCATCCGAAATTTCCGCGAAACCAAATTCATCGGACGACCACAAAACCAAATCCTCGCAAAAACGGCTCAGATGCATCATGGCCAGCGATGCCGTAAAGATAAACTCCGCAATATAATCGCGGTCTGCCACCGTATCCATGCTGTTTTTGCTGACTTTCGGAAAATTCAAAAGTTCAGCCGTGCGATGTCGATCGATCGGCAATCCTGTTCCAGCCAGTGCTGCGGCGCCTAAAGGCATGACATTGAGTCGTGTTTTGCAATCGTCCAATCGTTGCTTATCTCGGGAAAACATTTCTGCAAACGCTAGTAAATAGTGCGAAAGCAACACGGGCTGCGCTTTTTGCATATGGGTATAACCGGGCATAATCGTTGATATTTCGCTTTTGGCCTGTTTCACCAACTGCTTTAGCAGACTCGTGATTAGACGGCAGATGCTGTCAATTTCCGCGCGCAGAAATAGTCGGACATCCAAGGCAATCTGATCGTTACGGCTACGCGCAGTATGTAACTTTCCACCTGCTTCTCCAATACGTTGAATCAGTTCTTTTTCAATGGCCATATGAATATCTTCATCGGCTGCATCAAAGACAAACCTACCTTTTTCTATATCTCTCAGAATACTTTTTAGCCCACGAACAATGGCCGCCGCCTCTTTCCGGGAAATAATTCCCGAATCGGCCAGCATCGTCGCGTGAGCAATTGATCCTTCAATATCGAAATGATATAGCCTTGAATCGTAATGCAGAGAACAGGTAAATTTCTCAACACTTTTAGCCGTGGCTTCTTGAAAACGTCCTGCCCATGGTTTCTTGCTTTCTGCCATGAAGTTGTTCTCCACAAAACTAGGGTTTGTTTTTCAAAACATTCTGAATCCGGAGACGCAGACCGTTGAGACGGATAAATCCGGTCGCGTCTTTCTGGTTATAGACTTGATCCTTTTCAAACGTGGCAAAGGCCTCGCTATAAAGCGAGTTCGGAGATTTACGCCCGACGACGATGCAATTGCCCTTATAAAGTTTCATCCTGGCTGTGCCGGTAACGTTTTCCTGCGTGGAGTCAATGTAAGTTTGAAGCGTTTTCATTTCCGGAGAATACCAGAAACCATTATAGGCCAACTGAGCGTATTTCGGGATGAGTGAATCCCGCATTATCATCACTTCACGGTCCATCGTAATGGACTCCACCGCGCGATGCGCCGCCCATAAGACAGTACCACCGGGAGTTTCATAAACGCCACGGGATTTCATACCTACAAAACGGTTTTCCACCATATCCACACGTCCAATGCCGTTGCCACCGGCAATCGTATTCATGTAATCCATTAATTTTGCCGGTGACATCTTTTTACCGTTGATAGCTGTGGGATTTCCTTTTTTAAAATCAATTTCCACATAGGTGGGCTTATCCGGTGCATCTTCGGGAGACTTGGTCAGCACAAAAATATCTTCCGGGGGTTCTGCCCAAGTGTCTTCCAGAATACCGCCTTCATGCGAGATATGCAGCAGATTGCGGTCGGCACTGTAGGGCTTGGCTTTGGTCAGTGTAATGGGAATCTTATATTTTTTCGCATAATTCATCATGGATTCCCTGGAATTGAATTTCCAATGATCGTCCCGCCACGTGGCAATAATGTTGATGGACGGATTTAAGGCAATGTAAGTCAGTTCAAAGCGGACCTGATCGTTGCCTTTGCCGGTGGCTCCATGGGAAACGGAATCCGCCCCCTCTATTTCGGCAATTTCAATTTGCCTCTTGGCAATCAGCGGTCGGGCCAGCGATGTGCCCAGCAGATACGTCCCTTCGTAAATGGCGTTGGCGCGCAGCGCCGGGAAAACAAAATCACGGGCAAATTCTTCCTGTAAGTTTTCAATATATATTTTGCTGGCGCCGGTATTGATGGCTTTTTCCTCCAGGCCTGTTAATTCCTCTTTCTGACCCACATCGGCGGCAAAACAGATCACTTCGCACTTATACGTTTCAATCAGCCAGCGGACAATCACGGATGTGTCCAATCCACCGGAATACGCCAACACAACCTTTTTAATTTTATTTGCCACGATTCTTTCCTCCTAAATCAATATTTCTAAAACGGCCTTTTGCACATGCAGGCGGTTTTCCGCTTCATCAATGACGACGGATTGAGGTCCGTCAATGACGCCTGCAGTAATTTCTTCACCTCGGTGCGCGGGTAGGCAATGCATAACGATGGCGTCCTGTTTCGCCACTCCTAAAAGTTTTTCGTTAATCTGATAACTTTTAAAGATCCTTTTGCGTTCCTGAGACTCGGCCTCCTGTCCCATACTTGTCCAAACATCCGTATAGAGCACATCAGCGTTTTTTGCCGCATCAAAAGGATCACGATACAGATGCACATGCCCTTTCCCGTCTTTCTTACTTTCCTTTAACATTCGCGCATCAGGATCATAGCCTTCGGGACAGGCCAGCGTCAGTTCTAAAGGAAGGCGCGCCGCTGCTTCGATCCAGCTATTGGCGACATTGTTGCCGTCACCGATATAGGCAACTTTGACCCCTTGGTAGGAGCCTTTTTTCTCCTTTATCGTAAACAAGTCCGCCAGAATCTGACAGGGATGCAGTAAATCCGTCAGACCATTGATGACCGGAATGGACGCATATCTAGCCAGTTCTTCAACGCTTTCCTGTGCAAAGGTCCGAATCATAATCCCATTAAGGTAGCAGGACATCATCCTGGCGGAATCCGCAAGCGTTTCACCACGACCAATTTGCGTGTCACGCGAATTTAAAAAAAGCGCGATGCCGCCCAACTGGTACATGCCGACTTCAAATGAAATCCTCGTCCGCGTGGAAGACTTGTCAAAGATCATACCCAGCGTCTTGCCTTTAAGAGACGCATACTCTTTACCTTCTTTGAGCATTCTTTTGAGACGGGTGGCCCGAAGCCAAATTTCTTCAAAATCCGTAGGTGCCATCCCGGCAAAACTCAGCAAGTCTTTTTTCATTTCCCCTCCATGACATCATCCAGTATTGCAATCGCAGCATCGATATCATTTTGCGTAATAATCAGCGGCGGAACAAAACGGAGCGTTTTACCTCCGGTGCAGTTAATGAGCAATCCCCTTTCCTGACAGGACTTCACAATATCCGCACCCTCAATGGTCAGCGCACAGGCCAGCATCAGCCCTCTTCCCCTCACGCCGGAAATGATTGCATGCTTCGTCTTTAAGGCTTGAAGTTTTGTTAAGAAATAGTCTCCCATTTTTTGACAATTTTCTAAAATTCCCTCATCCAGCATCGTTTTCAATGTGGCTTTGGCCGCTGCCATAGCCAGCAGATTGCCTCCGAACGTGGATGCGTGATTGCCAGGACTGAAAGCTTTCGCGATCTCATGGGTCGCCAGCATCGCACCCACTGGAAATCCATTCCCCAGAGCTTTAGCCAGCGTCATAATATCGGGCTGGATGCCGGAATATTCATAAGCAAATAATTTGCCCGTCCGTCCGATGCCTGTTTGCACCTCATCGATAATCATTAAAATCTTATGCCTGTTGCAAATATCCCTGACGTGGGCCAGATACCACTCGTCGGGAATAATCACCCCACCCTCGCCCTGAATCGGCTCCAGCATGATCCCACAGGTTTTGGGTGTAATGGCTGATTCCAGAGCCGCCAGATCATTAAAAGGAACATATGTGAAGCCTTCCAGAAGCGGCGTAAAACCGAACTGAAACTTTTCCTGCCCCGTGGCCGTGATGGTCGCCATAGTTCGGCCGTGAAAGGAATCTTTCATCGTAATGAGTTCAAATTTATCCGCACCCAAGTTTTCATGAGCGTATTTTCGCGCCAGTTTGATAGCTGCTTCATTGGCTTCCGCGCCGCTGTTGCAGAAAAAGGCTTTATCGGCAAAGGAATACTTCGTAAGCAGTGAGGCTACTTCCGCCTGAGGCTGAGTGTAATACAGGTTGGACACGTGCGTCAGATTTTTCACCTGCTTCTTAATCGCTTTCACCACATTCGGATGGGAATGCCCTAGATTGCAAACGGCAATGCCCGCGACAAAATCGAGATATTCTTTGCCGCTCGCGTCCCAAAGCCTTGCCCCCTCGCCTTTCGTAAGCGCAATAGGAACCCGTTTATAAGTATTCATGATGTTTTTATCGGCCAAAGCCATGATCTTTTTTTCGTTCACGGGCAATTCTTCTTTCTGTTTATAAAACGATTTCCGTACCTATTCCTTTATCTGTAAAGACTTCCAGCAGGATCGCATGTTTCAGCCTTCCGTCAATAATATGGGCCTTTTTCACGCCGCCACGCAGTGCCTTGAGGCAGCATTTCACTTTGGGAAACATACCACCTTCCACCGTTCCGTCGTCAATCAGATTCAGGGCATCCTGATTCGTCATGGTTTGAATCAGTTTTTTATCGGCATCAAGTACACCTGCAACATCCGTCAGTAAGAGCAGCTTCTCCGCCTTCAGGGCGGCAGCCACTTCACCTGCCACGACATCGGCATTGATGTTATACGTTTTACCGTGCTCGCCAATTCCCGTTGGTGCGATGACGGGGATGAAGCTGTTCTGTCCCAAAGATACGATCAATTCGGCATTGACCGCTTTGACTTTGCCGACCAGACCAATATCGATAATCTCCGACGGGGCGATCTTGGCTTTTTCATCATTTAAATAATATTTTTCCGCTTCAATCAGATTGCCGTCCTTGCCGCTTAAGCCCACAGCTTTTCCGCCATGCCGATTGATCAGACCGACGATTTCCTTATTGACCATGCCCACCAGCACCATTTCCACAATGTCCATGGTTTCCTCATCGGTCACCCGCATGCCTTGAACGAACTTGGATTCCTTGCCTAGCTTTTTCAGAAAGCTGCCGATTTGCGGACCACCGCCGTGCACGACCACCGGATGCATGCCGATATATTTCATCATGACGACATCGCGGGCGAATTTATCTTTCAGATCTTCATCGACCATCGCATGACCGCCGTATTTGATGACAATGGTTTTATTGTAAAACCGCCGGATATAGGGCAGCGCTTCCAATAATATATCCGCCCGCTCCATTGAACTTTGAATATGCTCCATGTCGATCTCCGTTATAAAATATATCTGCTCAAATCTTCGTCCTCAACAATATTGTCGAGCTTTTCTTCCACGTATTTGGCATCAATCACAATTTTCTTTTCCTTCATATCCGGCGCGTCAAAGGAGATATCTTCCAGGAGCGTCTCCATGATGGTGTAAAGCCTGCGAGCTCCAATATTTTCCGTCCGCTCGTTGACGATCGTGGCCACTTCAGCAATCTGTTCCACTGCATCATCCGTAAACGAAAGTTTAATATCTTCCGTGGCCATCATTTCCGTATATTGCTTGATCAACGCGTTATTCGGCTCAGTTAAAATCCTGACAAACTCTTCCTTGCCCAGTGAATCCAGCTCCACGCGGATGGGGAAACGCCCTTGCAACTCCGGGATCAGATCGGACGGTTTTGTGCCGCTAAAAGCTCCTGCCGCGATAAACAGGATATGATCGGTCTTCACCATACCATAGCGTGTGTTGACATTCGATCCTTCGACAATCGGCAGCAAATCCCTCTGGACGCCTTCGCGCGACACATCTGGGCCATGCTGCGAATCCCCACCGACAATCTTATCGATTTCATCCAGAAAAATGATGCCCGACTGCTCCACACGATCCAATGCCGTTTTGGTGACCTTGTCCATATCAATCAATTTCTGAGCCTCTTCTGCGGCCATGATCTCCAGAGCTTCCGGCACTTTCACGTTTCTTCGTTTCTTCTTCTGCGGCATCATATTGCCCAGCATATCTTTAAGGTTGAGCCCCATATCCTCCATGCCGGCGGCAGAAAATATTTCAATCATGGGACCACTTTTCGGTTCGGCAACCTCCAGTTCCACTATGCGCTCATCAAGTTTCCCATCGCGAAGTAATTTGCGCAATTTTTCTCTTGTTGCATCCTGCTTCTTGATTTGATCATCGGTCAGTGGAAGATCAATTTGTTCCTGATCGGAATCGGTTAGCATGTCACCCACATGCTTTTCTACAGGACGCGGCGGCAGCAATAAATCGAGAAGACGTTCTTCGGCGATTTCAGCAGCCTTAGACTGGACATTTTCCTGTTCTTCAGCCTTAAGCATGTTAATGGATAACTCGACCAGATCTCGCACCATCGATTCTACATCGCGTCCAACATAACCAACTTCTGTAAATTTTGACGCTTCCACTTTCAGAAATGGAGAATTGTCTAGCTTTGCTAGCCTTCGGGCAATTTCCGTTTTACCGACGCCCGTGGGTCCTATCATAATAATATTTTTCGGCGATATTTCATCCGCCAGTTCTTCCGAGACATTCTGCCTGCGCCAACGGTTGCGCAACGCAATAGCCACAGCTCTTTTTGCGTCACCCTGGCCGATAATATGCCTATCTAATCTTTCCACTATCTCACGGGGTGTTAACCCTGAATTATTCATCTTTTCAATATACTCCTTATTTTTTGCTCTTTTTGACTTCTTTGGGTCTCTCTTCGCTGAGATCAATTTCTTCAAGCGTAATGTGATCATTCGTATAAATACAAATATCCGCGGCGATTTTCATTGATTCCTTGGCGATTTCCGTGGCGGATAGATTACTATGCTTCACCAGTGCGCGCGCCGCTGCCTGAGCAAAAGCGCCTCCTGATCCAATGGCCATCACTTCATCGTCGGATTCTATGACGTCGCCGTTTCCGGAAATAATCAGAGAATAATCGCGGCTAACCGCTATCATCAAGGCTTCTAGATGCCTTAATACTCGATCGGTGCGCCAATCCTTGGTCAATTCTACTGCCGCACGTAATAGGTTGCCGTTGTATTGCTCCAGCTTCTGATCAAAGCGGTCAAACAGCGTGAAGGCGTCGGCGGTTGCTCCAGCGAACCCGACAATCACTTCATTATTATAAAGTCGGCGTACCTTACGCGCACCGTGTTTCAAGATCGTCGTATCCAGCGTTACCTGACCGTCGCCAGCCACGGTAATTTTATCATCTTTCTTAATGGCCAGTATCGTGGTACCCCTAATATGCATTTGTTCTCCTTTACCGCTTTGCCCTTGGGTGGGCTTTATCGTAAACGTCCATTAGACGGTTGATATTGACCGCCGTGTACTTCTGCGTCGTGGAAAGACTCTCATGCCCCAGCATTTCCTGAATCGATCGTAAATCTGCTCCCGCTGAGAGCAAATGGGTGGCGAAACTGTGCCGGAGTGCGTGCGGACTAATTTTGCGTCCGATGCCGCTTTTAACAGTGGCCGTATCCACAATACGGGCAATGCTTCTGGTGGTAATCCTTTTACCGCGAGAGTTCAAAAAAAGTGCTCCGCTGAATAAATCAGCGGAATGTTCTTTTCTCAAAGCTTCCGTCGCAGACAGATATCTTCGGATCGCTATCAGTGCAGGTTCTCCCACTGGAACAATTCTCTCTTTCTTTCCTTTGCCGCGCAGTTTGACCAGCGCTGCATTAAAATTGACATCCTCCGTATCCAGCCCGGCCAGTTCAGCTAAACGCAGTCCAGAAGAATAGAATAACTCTAGGATAGCCTGATCGCGGAGATCAGATGCGGAGTTTTTCCCCTGCGAGGCGTTTAAAAGCTCAAATACTTCATCAACGGACAGAAAAACCGGTATGTATTTTTCCATCTTCGGTGTCTGGACGCCCTGAGCCGGATTACTCTTAATAATTCCTTCGCGCAACAAATACTTATAAAAAGTCCGCAGGGAAGATACTTTGCGATTAATGGATACTTTTTTTAGTTTCCGGCCATACAAGTAAGCCAGATATGTCCGCATGGTTTCTGTCTGCACATCCAATATCTTTTTATGCGCTGATAGGTTTTCCCGACTTGTCAGAAATTCGCCAAACTCCTCTATATCCCTCAGATAGGCCATTCGGGTATGTTCCGATACATTACGCTGCACATCTAGAAATGTTCGAAAATCCGCGAGGAGGTTTATCATCGTTTCACATCTTGTATTTCCCGAAATCTTCGGCGGACAAATTTTCCAGAAATTCTTTTATTTTGTCTTCCTTGAATTTATCAATGTCGGTGAGCTTCATTCCGAAATCAATATTGCGGGATTTCTCCAGCACGTTCTCCTCCACAAAGATAGACGTCTGAGCGCGTAGAGCAAGCGCAATAGCATCACTGGGACGCGCATCGATTGCGAAAGTTTGACCTTCCCTAGTTAAATACACGTTGGCGAAAAAAGTATTGTTGCGGATATCGATAATTTCGATCCGATTGATTGTGGCATCCAGCGCTTTGATGCAGTCGTATAACAAGTCATGGGTCATCGGCCGGGAAAAGACAACATGCTCCAGTTCCATGGCAATGGCGCTAGCTTCAAATAAACCAATCCAGATCGGAATGGCCTTATTATCCTGCATGTCTTTTAAGATGACAATGGGTGTATTGGTGATCGGATCGATGGTCAATCCGGATACCTTCATCTCCAGCAGCATCCCAAACCTCCTTCAGCGATCAATCATTTTCCCCCGCAGCGAATGCAAATACCCACGAGTGATTTCTACATTGACCAGTTTGCCGATTAATTCCGGCCCGCCTTTAAAATTTACTATTTTCCAGGTACGCGCGCGTCCCATCATATCCTGTTCAGAGTTCCTGCTTCGGCCTTCCACCAGCAATTCCTGGACACTTTTTTCCAGCTCCGTGTTTTTCTCCTGCGTGTGTCTGTCCTGCAGCGCCTGTAATTCTCTAAGCCTTTGTCTTTTTTCAATTTCCGGCACTTTCCCTTGCAACTTCTGGGCGGCTGTTCCTTTACGTTCAGAATACTTAAACGAAAACACTGAATCAAACCTGATTTTTTCCATCATGTCAATGGTTTCTTGATAGTCTTTTTCTGTTTCTCCCGGAAAACCGACAATGATGTCCGACGTTATGCTGATTATTGGACAAGTACTACGTAAACGATCAATTTTCTGAAGATATTCCTCGGTTGAGTACCCGCGATTCATCAACTTTAAAATACGGTTGGAACCCGACTGCACAGGCAGATGGATATGTTCGCATAATTTAGGCACGTCGCCAAAACAATCAATCAACTCATCGGATAAATCTTTGGGATGCGAGGTGGTAAAGCGGATTCTGTCAATACCATCGATGTCACTAATTTTCTTTATCAAAAAAACAAAATTGCTTCCGCGCTTTAAATTTTTCCCATACGAATTAACATTTTGACCCAAAAGCGTCACTTCTTTCACGCCACACCGTGTCAGTTTCTGAATTTCATCAAGAATATCCTCCGGTGCCCGGCTCATTTCCGGCCCTCTCAGATAAGGTACAACGCAGTATGCGCAATAGTTATCACACCCCTGCATAATTGACACGAAGGCGCACAACGATCCTTCTGAAGGCGGTGCAAAAACGTTTAGTGAATAAATTTTTGAAGAAAAATCGATTCGGGTAATCTTCTTTCTCTCTTTTTGAATGTCTGTAATCATCTCCGGTAGCCGGTGGATATTATGCGTGCCGAAAACCAGATCAACATTCTTCACCCGGCTATAAACTTTTACGCCCAGATGCTGCGCCAGACAACCTGCAAAGCCAATAATCAGATTTGGATTTTCCTCTTTTAACTTTATCAGACGCCCCAGTTCACTGAAAGCCTTCTGCTCTGCTTTTTCCCGAATCGAACAGGTGTTGATCAGAATTAGATCCGCTTTTTGTGAATCCTCCGTGAGTTTATATCCGATATCGGCTAGCAGAACAGCCATTTGTTCGGAGTCATGCACATTCATCTGACATCCGAAGGTTTCAATGTATAAATACTTGTTTTTCATTCTTATCCTATTGACATCCTGCGAAAAGCATTAATATTTCGCCAAGTGTTAGTCAATAGATTTTTCGTAATGTCAATATCTTCCATGGGGCGAATGAATCAAAATGCCGCTACCCGGAAAGAAAAAGGGGTTACCAGCAATGCTGTTACCCCCTTTATTTTATTTGGTCGGGGCGGAGTGATTTGAACACTCGACATCTTGGTCCCAAACCAAGCGCGCTACCAGGCTGCGCTACGCCCCGACTTTTTTTGTTTTTATATCTTGATCCAGATGGTTTTTCAGTTTTGCAAAAGCTTGTCCGCGATGACTGATCGTATTTTTTATATCAGCCGGCAATTCCGCTGCTGTCTTATTCCATTCGGGTGAAAGAAATATCGGATCATAACCAAAACCGTTTGTTCCCCTCCGTTCATCAATAATTAGCCCGCGCCATTGTGCTTCAAAAGACTGATAATGACCGTCTGGATGATACAGCACCAACGCGCAAAAGAAAGATGCTGTTCTTTTTTCCTGCGGGACATCTTTTAATTTAGACAGGAGTCTGACGTTATTTTCTTCGTCTGACGCTCCCTCCCCCGCATAGCGTGCGGAATAAACTCCGGGTTCTCCTCCGAGAACATCCACCTGGAGACCGGAATCATCAGCCAAGACTATTTCACCCGTATATTCGGAAATAATTTTTGCTTTTTTTAAAGCATTTTCCAAATAAGTTTTACCATCTTCTACAATTTCCGGCAAGAATTCAAAATGATTCAGGGACAATAAAGCTATATCCGTTGAACCAAGCATTTCAGTTATTTCTCTAATTTTCCCTTCATTTTTTGTCGCAAAAACGATTTTCATTGTCGCCAGTCGCCTACGATTTCCTTCTGGCGGGCAATAATTTCTGAAATGCCTGTGGAGGCCAGGGATGTCATCTCATCGAGTTGATGCTTGCCGAACGGAATATGTTCGGCAGTGCCCTGCACTTCAATAAACAAGCCGGCGCCGGTCATTACAAAATTCATATCCACATCCGCCTGAGAATCTTCTTCATATTCCAAATCCAACAATACCTGATTTTGCAAGATGCCGACGCTGACCGCCGAAACAAAATCAGCGACGGGAATTTCCTGAATCAGTCCCTTCTGCTGCATGTTTTTAAACAGATCAACCAAGGCCACAAAAGCGCCGGTAATCGATGCGGTCCTAGTTCCACCATCCGCCTGAATAACATCGCAATCGATATAAATGGTTCTTTCGCCGAAAGCCGTTAAATCCGTCACGGATCGAAGTGATCTTCCGACCAACCTTTGTATTTCATGTGTCCTGCCTCCCAGTTTGCCACGCGCGGATTCGCGCGGCGAACGAGTTGGCGTAGCCATGGGCAGCATGGAATACTCCGCAGTCAGCCAACCCTTGCCGGTATTCTTTAAAAAGGGCGCCGTTTTTTCTTCCAGTGATGCCGCGCATAA
>CAZOPH010000001.1:0-4413 GCA_964581635.1 uncultured Smithella sp. | reverse complement strand
TGCGGGATTTTGTTTTGCGATATTTTTTTTTCTTTCATCCCCATACAAGGTCTTATCCGAATTTCTGGTTAGGATTACTTCTATATTATTTTCCTTAGCCAGTTCCTTCTGCAGGGCGAAAGCAATGGCAAGCGTCAAATCCTTCTCGGCAACCTTGTCGATGCTCAAGACGCCGGTATCTTCGCCACCATGCGCCGGATCAATGACCACAATGTGTTTTGCCGTCTCGGCATAGATCGAAAATCCAGGAAGGCACAGCATCAGAACGGAAAAAAAGACGACAGTATATTTTTGCCATTGATCAAACATTATTTCACCTATTGTGCTATATTCTACCAAGTTTAAGTTGCGCCTGCTTATAGCAGAGTGGATTTTTTGTCAACAAACAAATGGAATTTCACATGAATATCAAGCTTTGCGTATCCTTTCAATGGAACGTACGATTTTTAATTGCCGAATGGCAGAAAAGATGGAATTGAGCTGCTGTGTATCATAGACATCAATGATGAATATGCAATTGGCGATCATATCCGTTGTCTCGATTTGGGCATAACTGATATTGATATCAAATGAAGTAATAACCGAGCTCACTTCCGTTAAGACCCCCTTACGATCGCTACAAACAACCTTAATGTGAACGGGGTAGGCATGTTTTTGCCGGACATCCCAATTAACCTCGACAATTCGTTCAGCATCGAGTCTTTTCAGATGTTGGCAATTTTGTGTGTGAACCGTAATGCCGCGTCCGCGGGAAATATACCCGGAGATTTCATCTCCGGGTATCGGATTACAGCATTTGGCAAACTTCACCATGACATCGTCGATACCCGTAAGACTGATACCTAGAGAAGGAGAGTCAGCGGATTTTTTCTTTTCTTTCTCCAATAGTTTTTCAGCTTCTTTTGGCGCTTCCTGAACCAGAAAATGATTAACTACCTGCTTGGGTGAAATTCGCCCGTAACCCACTTGTGAAATCAGGTCGTCTAAGGTTGATAACGAATACTCCGCCAGGATTTTCTTGATCTCGTCTGATTTAATATAGGTTGCAAATTTCAAGTTATTTCTCTTGAATTCTTTTTCCAACAAATCCTTGCCCAGTACCAGTGAACTGTTTTTTTCTTCAAGATTGATCCAGTTGCGAATCTTGGAAATCGCCCGCGAGGTCACCACGTATTTTAACCAGTCTTTACTGGGGTGGTGACCGGCTTGCGTAATGATTTCTACCTGGTCGCCGTTTTGCAACTGGTAACGCAGCGGTACAATATTACGGTTCACCTTGGCCCCGGTACACTTATTGCCGACATCGGTGTGGATGCTATAGGCGAAATCAATGGGTGTCGCTCCTTTGGGGAACGATTTTACATCGCCATGCGGCGTGAAGACATAAACTTCTTCCGGAAACAGCGCCAACTTGAGATTGGACATAAATTCTTTCGGATTCTTGATTTCCTGCTGAATTTCCAGGGCTTCCCGCAGCTTTTTGATCTGATTGTCTTCGTTGTTCTGGAAAGCCCGTCCTTCTTTATAGCGCCAGTGAGCGGCAATACCTTTTTCCGCCCATTCATGCATAGACCTCGTCCGAATCTGGATTTCAACTCTTTCACCGTAGGGACCGATCACAGCCGTATGCAGGGATTGATAGTTGTTCGCCTTAGGCATGGCAATATAGTCTTTGAAGCGGCCTGGAACCGGCTTCCATAAAGCATGCACGATGCTAAGCGCTTCGTAACAGGTTTTATCCATGTCCGAATCCAAGATAATACGAAAAGCAATAACGTCATACACTTCATCAAAATTGATATGCTGCTCATGCATTTTCTTATAAATACCGTATAAATGTTTCGCCCTGCCCTCCACTTCTCCTTGAATGGATACTTTTTCCAGCTCTTTAAAGATGATGGCTTTCACTTCTTCCGTATATCGGTTTCGTGACTCTTGAGATTTGGCAACACGGGTGGCTATTTCCTTGAAGGCGTCAGGTGAGATATACTGAAAAGCCATATCTTCCAGTTCCATTTTCATCCAGTTAATGCCCAGGCGATTCGCCAGTGGCGCATAAACATCCATCGTCTCACGTGCAATGTAAATCCTTCTTTCGGGTGTCTGATACTGAAGAGTTCTCATGTTGTGAATGCGGTCGGCCAGCCGAACCAGGAGGATACGGATATCGGCAGACATCGCCAGAATCATTTTACGAAAATTTTCAGCTTGTCTTTCTTCCTGTGAACCGAAAGAAATGCGGCTAAGTTTGGTCAGACCACTCACCAGAAAAGTGACATCTTTACCGAATTCCTGATCGATTTGTTCTTTGGTTGTCAGGGTATCCTCAATGGTGTCGTGCAGAAGTCCGCTGATGATTGTTGCCGAATCCATTTTCATATCAACTAGGATACCGGCTACTTCCATAGGATGTGTCAGATAGGGTTCCCCTGATAAACGCACCTGCCCCTGATGTACCGTGGCTGAATAGATATAGGCCTTTTGAATCATCTCCAGCTCATCGGCTGCCAGATAGGTTTGAGCTTTATCAAGAATATCATTTATTCTTAACATGAAAATTCCCGGTCCAAAGCGCCGTTATCAACTAGCTTCATGCAAGTCCGAAACAATTATGTTTCGGACTTCCGCAACAACATTTTCGGTAGCATAAAGTCTGCTCTCGCCGGTCTTACGGATTTTCAACTCGACATGACCCTGCGCCAGATTCTTGGGTCCTACGACGATCCGCAACGGAATACCGATCAGATCAGCGTCCTTGAACTTCACACCCGCTCTTTCATCGCGATCGTCAAGGATCACTTCCACACCCCAGGCCTGTAATTCGGCATAAATATCTTCCGAGGCTTTCATTACGTCTTTGTCGTTGATATTCACAGGTGTGACTATAACCGAATACGGCGCAAGAGGCATGGGCCAAATAATGCCGTTTTCATCGAAGTTCTGTTCAATACAGGCGGCGACGGTTCTGCCAATACCGATGCCGTAGCATCCCATAATCATTGTTTTTTCCTTGCCGTCACAATCAAGATAAACGGCTTTCATGGCTTTGCTGTATTTCATTCCCAGCTTAAAAACGTGGCCAACTTCAATACCACGGACAAATTTGATGGTGCCCGCACACCGGGGACAGTCATCACCGGGTTCGGCAACGCGCAAATCCGCAAAGGATTCCACCTGAAAATCACGTCCGATATTTACGTTTTTCAGATGATAATCTTCCTGGTTGGCACCGGTAACCATGTTGACCAGGTTCATCACTGAATAATCGGCAATCACTCTCAATTTAATTCCAACAGCTCCGGCAAATCCTCGCGGCGCGCCAGTCGCTTTCATAATCATTTCGTCATCGGCGAGTTCCAGTTCGGACACTCCCAGATAATTTTTTACTTTGATCTCGTTCACTTCCTGATCGCCACGGATCAGAATAGCTACCGACTTTCCGTCTGCGTTGAAAATCAGCGTCTTGACAATCTGCTCAGGAGTGACATTCAGGAAAGAACTGACTTCTTCAATAGTTCTTACGGATGGTGTTTCAACGCTTTCCATAGGCAGCCAATCCGCTTCATCTATCGCTTCTTTTTTTGGTCTGGCAATTTCAGCTTTTTCCAGATTGGCGGCATAGCTGCATTTTTCACAAAAGACAATGGCGTCCTCGCCCGATTCGGCCATCACCATGAATTCATGGGAAAAGCTTCCTCCGATGCTTCCGGAATCCGCCTCCACCGGACGGTACTTCAAACCGCAGCGTCGGAAAATGTTATTGTAGGCGGTAAACATCTTCTCATAGCTTTTTTCCGCACCTAGTTCATCTGCGTCAAAACTGTACGCATCTTTCATGCCGAATTCACGGCATCGCATGACACCGAATCGCGGACGCACCTCATCACGGAATTTTGTCTGAATTTGATAAAGATTGCAAGGCAGTTGCCGGTAGGTTTTAATATCATGGCGCACAAGATCCGTGATGACCTCTTCGTGGGTCGGCCCCAGGCAATAGTCTCGTTCATTACGGTCGCGAAATCTTAAAAGTTCCTTGCCGTAGTAATTCCAACGACCTGACTCCTGCCAAAGTTCCGCGGGCTGTACCATCGGAAGATGAACCTCCTGGGCGCCGGCTTTATTCATTTCCTCACGGATTATCTGTTCCACTTTTCGAATTACACGATAACCCAACGGCAGGTAAGAATAGATGCCGCTGGTTAGTTTTCGAATCATCCCCGCCCGAATCATGAGCTGATTGCTGACAACCTCCGCGTCGGAAGGAATCTCCCTTCCGGTAGGCAGGTGCATTTCCGAGTAACGCATTGAACCTCCTTATTTTTCGTTGTCCAGTGATTTTATTTCTTCGAGCAAAACCGGGACAAAATCTTTTTCTTCAACTTTTTTATAGGCTACACCTTTTTTAAACATCAT